>CAYQTW010000065.1:0-11042 GCA_964420485.1 uncultured Anaerolineales bacterium | reverse complement strand
TCTCCCGCGCCACCTCCGGTCCCGAAAGACCCGGTAGTTTGCAATCCAACACGGCCACATCCGGCCGCAATTCCTCGATCAGCGCCAGTGCCTCCTCGCCGTCCTTCGCCTCCCCCACCACCTCCACGTCTGGCGCACGGTCCAGCAGCATCCGCATGCCCAACCGCGCCCACGACGGGCGGCAACGGCGTACCGGCCTGCAGAGAGATGGCGATTTCCCGTTCCTCGGCCTGGGGAATGGTGTAGGCGAGGGCATGTTCTACCAATGCCAGCAAGTCCACCGGCCGGCGCTCGATCTCGGCGCTCGTCTCCAGGCGGCCCAATTCCAGCATCAGGTTCACCAGGCGGGCCATGCGCTTGGTCTCCGCTTTCAGTATGCGCAGGGACTGCTGGCCAATCTCCTCAGAGATGTCAGGAAAGAGCAGGATTTCCAGGTGGGTCAGGATCGTCGCTATGGGGGTGCGCAGTTCGTGGGAGAATCCGCTGAACAGATACCTGGTGGCCTGCTCGGCCTGCTTTTGGGCAGTGACGTCCAGCAGGAAAACGACGTCCAGGTCGCCGCAGGGAGTGATCCACCAGCGGGCGACCTGATCCGATGGAAGCGGCACGCTGCGGTAGCGGCCTATCGCGGCCGCTTCCCGTCGCGCCATCGCCCGGTCATCGTCCAGGAGATAAACCCAGTCCACCTCCGGGAGAGTACCGGCGGAGGTCTCTAGCCCCAACAGGTGGCGGGCGTAGGGGTTGGCATAGCGGCACGTGCAATGGCCGTCGAGCACGAGCCAGCCAAAGGGAGCGCGCTCCAGCACGGCCCGCAATCCCTCGGGGTCGAGAAATACTATTTCCCGCTCCCGGCGCCGCCGGTCCAGCCAGACGGCCAGCGAAGCGGCGGCTACCACCGCCAGAAGAAGGCCAAAAAGCAACCAACGCAAATCGAGGAACAGCATCGTGACCTCACTCAGATTTACCTTCCCGAAAGCTCCGGGGGGACGAGTTCTGCAATAATTTTGGTCTTGGCAGATTTCGACTTGTCTGATAGTCAGATTCTATCTTTCGGGAAGGTGCGCAGCAACCGCAGCGCCGCCTCGGCCAGGATGGCCGTCCCCACCGGCAGGCAGCGCTCGTTCACGTCAAAGCGCGGGCTGTGCCCCTTGCGCTCGTCCCCCTCGATGCGGCAGCCCAGCCTGAACATTGCGCCTGGCGCCAGCGCGGAGAAAACGCCAAAATCCTCGGCCCCCATCTCTTTCCGGCGCGGTACGACGTGCTCGCCCCCCAGCAGTTCGGTGGCCACCTCCCGGATGATGTCCACCACTCCCTCGTCGTTGACCACCGGCAAACCGCCGCGTCCGATCCGCAGCGCGTAATCCCCGCCCAGCGCCCGCGCCATCCCCAATGCCCGCTCAATCTCGGCGTGGATCTGCTGCCGCACCTCTGGCTCCATAAAACGGATGGTACCGCACATCTCCACTTGCTCCGGGATCACGTTGTCCGCCTGCCCGCCGTGGATGGAGCCAATGCTGACCACCGCCGGCGCAGAAGGGTGCAGGCGGCGGGAGACGATGCCGTGCAGGGCCAGGATGACGTGCCCGGCGATGTAGATGGGGTCCACCGTGTCGTGAGGAAACGCGCCGTGCCCTCCCCGGCCTGTGACGGTGGCGTAAAAGGTGTCCACCCCCCGTTCCCCCACCACCCCGGTGCGGCCCACACCGGTGCGGACGCGGTAGTCCAGGGATGTCAACACCGCCGCCACGCGGGCGGCGGTGCGGGTCTCCTGAAAGCCCAGTTCGGGGTGCATGTGGAACTCTTGTCGCCAGGCGATCAGTTGCTTTTCGATTTCGCGAGCGCGTTTCAACATTTAATGCATGAGCAGATAATGGTAAGCCGAAAGAGCAGCCTTGGCCCCCTCACCGATATGCACCATCACCTGCTCCGAAACGAGGGTCACGTCGCCGGCGGCGAACACCCCCGGCCAACTGGTGGCGCAATAGACGTCCACGGCAATGTGCCCGGCTCTGTCGCAGTCAATCCACTCTTGCACCAGTTCCGAGTTGGGAGTGCGCGTCAACTTGACGAACACACCCTTGACCGCTATCTCGCGCTCCTCGCCCTCTGGGGTGGCGATCTTGATACTCTCGACGAAACGCTCGCCGCACACCTCTTTTATCGCCACGCCCTCCGCGATCTCGACGTTCTGCATACGGTGGAGACTGCGTGCCAGGGGAGTGTCCGTCAGTGGCTCGGGCGCGAGCAGGTAGACGTGGTGCGCCTTGCGGGCCAGACCGGCGGCGGCCCACTGGGCCCGGCGTCCGTTCCCCACCACAGCCACGTCCCGGCCCAGGAACAGACCGGTGTGCGTGGCCGCCGAATAACTCAGCCCGTAGCCGGCCAGCCGGGTCTCACCTGGAACGTTGAGACGCTCTGGCTTGGCGCCCGTCGCCATAATCAGGGCGCGTCCCTCAAAGCGGTCGCCACGAGCAGTGTCCACGCAAAAGTGCTGTTCATCGGGCATCACCTTGGCTACGGTGTCGAAACGGCGCACAAAATCCAGATAATCGAGTTGGCGGCGGAAAGCGTCCAGCAGCGTCTCGCCGGTAATGATCTCTCGCCCTTCCATCTCCTCCAGTTGCATTGCGTAAGTGGTCTGGCCGCCCCAGCGCTCGGCAATGATCAAGGTCTCTAGCCGCTGGTTGATGCCCATCGTGGCGGCAGTGATGCCCGCCGGCCCACCGCCGATGATGATCAGATCGTACATTGCATTTCCTCCTTTTAGGCCCACTCCGCTGGCACGGGCGGGATGAGTTCTTTTTCCATCAGGAAGCGGGTCATATCCTGCGCCTGACGGATGGTATCCCGCGCCTGGCTGAGCAGTTCATCGTGGGAGAGGCTCAGACGGGCCACTCCCTGCTCCTGCGCCTTCATGCCGACAGCCGCCGCTTCGCGGGGAAAGATCTCCCAATTGTCCATCTTTGGTACCACGCGCTCCTCGTCCAGCCCGCCCTCCTCCGCGCAACGGGCCAGTTCCTCGGCGGCGGCGATAGCCATCTCGTCGGTGATGGTCGTGGCCCGCACGTCCAGCACGCCGCGGAAAATGCCGGGGAAGCCCAACGAGTTGTTGATCTGGTTGGGAAAATCGCTGCGGCCTGTGCCCATGATGCGCACTCCGGCCTCATGCGCCTCCCAGGGCCAGATCTCTGGAGTGGGATTGGCACAGGCAAAGAGGATCGCATCCTCGGCCATCCCCTTTACCCACTCCGGCAGGATCGTACCCGGGCCGGGCTTGCTGGCCGCGATGCACACGTCGGCCCCGCGCAGTGCCTCGGCGGAGCCACCGCGCCGCCCTTCGGCATTGCTGTTCTGGCAGATGCGCCACTTGTCCACGAATTCGATCTTGCGCTGGGCAATGTCCTCTCGCTCTGGATGCAGGATACCCTTGCTGTCGCAGGCGATGACGTGGCCGAACGGGACACCGCTGGCCAGCAGCAATCGCAGCGTGGCCACGTTGGCCGCGCCGGTACCGATTATCGTGACCCTGACGTCCTCCCTGCGTTTGCCCACCACCTTTAGCGCGTTGAGCACTCCGGCCAGAATGACCGTGGCCGTGCCCTGCTGGTCGTCGTGCCAGACGGGGATATTGACGCCGGGGTCGCTGCGTAGCATGTCGAGCACGCGAAAGCACTTGGGTTGCGATATGTCCTCCAGGTTGATCCCGCCGAAGGAAGGCTGGATCAGTTTGACGGCCTGGATGATGGCATAAGGGTCTTTGGTGTCCAGGCAGAGCGGCACAGCGTCCACGCCGCCCAGGTACTTGAAGAGCAGCGCCTTGCCCTCCATCACCGGCAGCCCGGCCTCCGGGCCGATGTCGCCCAGGCCCAGCACCCGCGTGCCGTCGGAGACGACGGCGACGGTGTTGCCCTTGTTGGTGTGCTCGTAGACCAGTTCTTTGTTCTCCTGGATGGCGCGGCAGGGCGCCGCCACGCCGGGCGTGTACCATACGGCAAAGTCGCTGAACGCGCGGATGACGCACTTGGGCGCGATCTGCACCTTGCCCCGGAAAAAGGGATGCAGCCGCATCGCGTCTTCCGCTGGCTTTTTGGCTTTTGCAAGCAATTCTTCTTTGGTAAGCATCACACCTCCTACATATTTTATTTTCCCGGACACTGTCTCACGACAGCCGGGTCAACTATCTCTAGCGGCCTCGACGAGTTGCTCGACCGAGACGACAGAACCATATTTCGCCTTTAGCGCTTCCAGGCCCTTTCTCTGTTCTGCATAGACCTCGAACAACCTGGTCGGAATATTCTCCTCCTTCCCGTAGGCTTCTTCCTGCAGATCAATTCTGGCAATGATGTTGTCCACGTAGAACGCAAACTGCTGCTCGTAGAGTTCCTGGGGGTACTCTTTGCCGATCCCGGCAAACAACTCTACGAGATCCTCGTACTTGGGAATGAACCCGATGGGCGTCTCAATCGCTTCGACGTCCCCGTGCGCCCGCAGTTCGAGCCAGCCCAGCCACACTTTTACGTCGCGCTTTTCGCCCAGCAGGCCATCCCCTTCCCCGCCCCGGGCGCCGTGCGTCAGAAAATAGTTCAACCCGGCCATAATGGGTTTGCTCTTTAATTTGTCGGAATTGAAAAAGACAAACTGGGCATCCATATAGTCGGCCAGCGGCCCGGGGATAAACGGCTCGTTGGCCCAGGGCTGGCGCCTGACGCCCGTGGCCCCCACCTCCGTCTTGGTCGCCGCCGACATGATCGAAGCCCCGATGACGACACCATGATCGGGATTCTTGGCCACCCAGACCGGGGGCATTGTGTCGCTGTCACGCCCACTGTACGTGATCACCTTGACCTCCACCCCGCGCGGGTGCTCGGCCGCGGCCTCATTGTAGTTCCCAATGAATTTATTGTCAACAGTACAGCGGGCATTCGGATTAGAGAGTGGAATGGGCCGGCCATTTTCATCCGTCTTGCCTTCCCACCACTCGCCCTGAAAGTTGAAACCCTTTTGCGGATGTTGCTCTCCGTTACCGACCCAGTGCGGCACGTTGTTTTCGTCAATCAGCACATTCGTCCAGATCACTTCCGCGCCTTCTTCGCGCAAGCACTTCATCAGGTACGGGTCGCCTTCGCGGTTCACGTTCTGCACGATCCCAAATATCCCCTTCTCCGGGTTGATGGCCCGCAACGTCCCATCTCTTGCGATCCACAACTGAGCCAGGTCATCGCCGATGAAATCCGTGCCTACCATAGCCGTCGTGGTCTTCCCGCATCCAGAAGGCGCCGCCCCGACACAGAACGTCTTTCTTCCACCGGGGCCGGTCACACCGGTGATGAACATGTGCTCCGATAGTTCTTGTTCTCTACGATAATAGGTCGCCAGGTCAACCGCAAAGCGATGATTACCTTTCTTCAAGAGCAGCGTGTTGCCGGCATACGTGCAGAACATTGAGAACGTCGTCTGCCAACTGCGGTCCATAAACACCCTGGCGTTCGGCAGATCCTCCGGCCTGTTTGGCCCTTCGCTATGGACGTTGGTAAAGAACAGCCCTGCACGTCGCACTTCTTCGTCGAACCGGTCGTAGACGTGGCGGTACAGAATGTTGGCCGAGTGCATGACATAAGTTGACGTCGTGATTTCCAGGGCTGGAATCGCAGCCGGAGCGCCGATGGGCCCCCGGCTGAAGAAACCAACGAGCAGTGTCATTCCCTTCGCAATACCGGTCATGTGGGTTTTGACGTACTTGTATGCTTCATCCCTCATGATTTCCTTCGCCATCACACTGACTTTTTCGCCCTCGTTCACGATGTAGAACGTTCGATCAATGATGCGCGCCTGCTCCTGGGCCAGGTCAAAGTGAATTGTGTGGTCCTTCATCGCCAGCGGCCGCTCTTCACCTTTTTCGATACTCATCTCCCTGACTCTCTGAACGTCCGCATCCGAGCCGGTGTTCACAAAAACCGCGTCAGGATCAGTCATCGAGATCGCGTTGGCAATTTTCAGCAGCGCCTCCTCATTGGTGATCCGGCTCAGTTTTGCCACGTTCTCCTGGTCGCACCTGACTCGAAACAGAGATTTCGCTTCGTCCAGGGTATTGATCCCACCGATTTCAGTGAGGATATCAATGCCTTTTTTCAGTTCTAACATGCTTTTTCTCCTTTTTCACTATGGAAGGGCCTCTAGCATTTAACAACCGTTCTTACCAATCTACCAGCCCTACTCGAAAATCTTTCCCGGATTGAGAATATTCTTTGGGTCCCATGCCTGCTTGATGCGCCTCTGCATCTCGACGGCCAGCGACCCCATGGCCATTTCCAGATAGGGGCGTTTGAGCACCCCAACCCCGTGCTCTCCGGAGAGAGAGCCCCCCACCTCGACTGCCGCGTGGAAGAGATCACCTACCGCTGACTCCACCCGTTTACATTCCTCCGCGTCGCGCTTGTCAAAGAGAATGTTGGGGTGCAGGTTGCCATCGCCGGCGTGACCAAAGATGACGATGGGCAGGTCCCACCTGGCCGAAATATCTTTGATCCTGGCGATCATCTCCGGAACGGCGCTGTGGGGCACGGTGACATCCTCGCCCAGTTTGTTGGGCCGGATGCGCCCCAATGACCCGGATATGGAACTCCGCGCTTTCCACATCCCCTCGCCTTCCTCTGGCGTGGCAGCCACGCGAACGTCACGGGCCCCGTTCTGGCGACAAATCTCGGCGGCGGTTTCAATGCCCCGCACCGCGTCCGCCTCGTCGCCGTCGGTCTGGATGAGCAAGATGGCCTCGACGTCGAGGGACAATCCCATGTGAAGATACTCTTCCACGCTCTTGATGGCCGTCTCGTCCATGATCTCTATCATGGAAGGATTGGCGCCGCTGGCCAGCACGGCGTTGATGGCCCGGCCGGCATCGGTCAATTTGGGAAAAATCGCCTGGGCTATGCGTTCAGTCTCGGGGGCGGCGATGAACCTGACCGTCACTTTGGTGATGACGGCCAGCGTGCCCTCGGAACCGATCAACAGACGCACCAGGTCGTAGCCGGTGACGTTCTTGGTCGCCTTGCCGCCCACACGCATGACCCGTCCATCGGCCAACACCACCTCCAGGGCCATGACGTAGTGGCCGGTGATGCCGTACTTGAGACAACGTGCGCCGCCGGCGTCGCAGGCTACGTTACCGCCGAGCGTGGAGTAGTGGTCGCTGGTGGGATCCGGCGGATAAAAGTAGCCTTCTCGGGCCACGGCGTCCGCCAACTCTGAGGTAATGATCCCGGCCTCGGCCGTGGCCATCATGTTGTCGCGGTCAATCTCCAGCAAACGATCCATGCGAGTCAGGGGCAAGACCATCCCCCCGCCGAAAGGGATCGATCCCGCTGCCAGGCCGGTGCCCATCCCCCGAGGCACCACGGGGATCACCTCCCGATTGGCCACCTTGAGCACCTCCGCGACCTCCGCCGTGCTATCCGGCAGCACGACCAGGTTGGGCCTGGCAGAGGTGAACGTGGCATCGTAGGAATAGGCCACCAGGTCCTCCGGCGCGGTCAGCACGTACCGCTCGCCGACGATAGATTTCAGTTCGTCAATGATTTTGGGGTCAAGCATTGTTCTCTCCTAAAACTCGGGGCACCAGCCTGAAGAGCTGGTGCTGGGTAAATGCTCTTGTCCAACACCGCCTTGTCCAACACCGCCTTGTCCAACACCGCCTGTTTACGGCGGTGTGCGCAAGGCTATTCTCCTTCAAGTTGTCGCGCCACCACCTCGGCCAGGTCCATCGTGCGGACGCGAATTCTCTCGCGGCGGGCGGCCCCGAACAGGGTGCGCTTGCACTGTTGGCAGGAGACGATGATATACTTGGCTCCCGCATCACGCGCCTGTTCCAACCGCCGGCGGGGCAGCGCCTGGGCCAACTCCCGGTCGTAGGTCTCCAGATTGCCGCCGCCTCCGCAGCACAGCGAGTTCTCGTGGTGGTCGGCCATCTCCACCAACTCTAGTTCCGGGATGGCCCGCAGCACCTCGCGCGGGGGTTTGTAAACGCCGCTCTTGCGGCCCAGGTCACACGAATCGTGGTAGGTCACGGTGACCGGCCAGGGCTTGAAACGCAGATGCCCCTCGCGGGCCATCTCGGCTAGAATCTCCGTCTCGTGCAGGATCTCGAGCCCGTCCAACTCCCCGTCGTCGAGCAGTTCCGGGTAGGTGTGTTTCCACATGTGGTAGCAGGATGGACAGGTCATCACGACCTTTGTCGCGCCGGTGGCTTTTACTGCTTCGACGTTGTGCCGCGCCATCTCCAGAGCACGCTCGACCTCTCCGTTGAGCAAAAGGGGATAGCCACAGCAGCGCTCGTCGCCGCCCATGAGGGCATAGTTCACGCCGGCCTTTTCAAAGATCTCGACCAGCGACTGCGGGATGCGATAACTGGCCGGGAACAGCGACGAGACGCAGCCCACAAAGTAGGCTACCTCGGCCTGCCCGCCGTGGTCGAGGCCGGCGGGCATCGTTTCCAGATTGGCAGTCCAACCCAACCGTTGCTCGTTATCCTCGTCGGAGATGTTACCCGCAGCGACGATAGTCTCGCTCAATCGTCGCAGGGAAGCGGGCATCAGGCCGCTGTGGGCCAGATCGCTGCGGGACTGGTTCAGGATCGCGTCCAACTCGACACCGCTGGGGCAGACTTGCCGGCAGGCCTCGCACATCAGGCAGGTGTAGAATTTATCAGCATAGATTCCGCCAATTGTCAGATCGCCCTCGCCGGCGGCGCGATAGAGGGCCACTTTGCCGCGCGGCGACAGTGTCTCTATGCGCGTCTCTCGATAGACCGGGCAGACCGACAGGCACTTGCCACAGAGGACGCAGTGCAGCGCCTCGTCTTCGGCGGAGCGTTGTGGTGCGGTGATTGGTTCGTCAATGGTCATCTAGTTCTGTTACCTCCCTCGTCGCTCCAGTCGCGGATCTGGCGATTCGCTCTGAGCGTGAGTAAACATCTTGCTGCTCGCGCCGGATCGCCAGATCCGGCGCTTGATCAATTTGTGAATTTTGCTGGCGGCAAGAGTACCGCTGATGGGGGAAATACACAATGTTCAACCGCGCAAGGTGACTGCTCAGGCCACTCACGAAAGTATCATTCCGAGGAGCGGAGCAGCCTGCCCTGAGCGTAGCCGAAGGGACGAGGAATCTCGCCTTGGTGATGTCGAACGTCTGCCAACATTGAGATTCTTCGCTCCCTTCGGTCACTCAGAATGACAGCCTGAGTAGTAACCACACAAGTTGAGATGAAATATTTCCTCTTGGCTCTCCACGGCGCGATTATCGTGTTCTTCTCTTATCCGAGGTACTCTTTCCCCAGCGGCGTTACCCAACCCGCCGCAGCAACCCCTCCACCGGCGGGCGCAACTCGGCGGGCAGCCCCGCCAGCGCTTCCTCGCCGCGCAGCCCATTTCGATGGCGGCAAGAGTACCGCGGATGGAGGAAATACACGATGTTCAACCGCAAGTTGAGATAAAATGTTTCCTGTTGGCTCTCCACGGCGCGATTATCGTGTATTTCTATCGTGTTTTTCTCTTATCCGAGGTACTCTTCCCCCAGCGATTCCAGGATGCGGCGGACGATGAGGGCGCTGTTGCGGTCAATGCCGTCGGTGAGTGCATCCAGGTCGCGCTCGCCGTCCCAGATGCGCTGGATGGCGTCCACAATGCGCCAGTTGCCTTCCTTGAAGCGCGGGAACAGCGCCTCAATCTGCTTCCTTGCTTCCGCGCTGCCCTCACACGCCGCCACGACCGCCTGCACGACGGGCTCCACCCAGGAGGGCAGTTGCGCCCCCGCTCCCGCGAACGCCGCAAAACTCTCCTGCTCCCTGCGCCGCCACCGGCGCGCCTCTTCGGGTGAGCCCCGGCGCTCCGCGATTTGGGCCAGGATCGAGCAGTCTTTCCAGGGTTCCACAGAGGCGTCGAGGTGCTTGTCAATCTCCCAGGCCCGCCGGGCATACTCCTCCGCCTCGGCCAGCAGGTCGCGGTCACGGAAGGGGGCGGGGCGGGCGGCGGGCGGCAGCGGTTCCACGGCCAGCAGCAGTCCGGCCAGGTTGTTGGCGCACATAGCTTCGTGTTGCTTATCACCCACCTGTTGACAGACGGCTAGCGCTTTGCAGAGCCAAACTTCGGCTTCAGCCAGTCGTCCAGCTTTAGAGCACACATTGGCAAGTTGATGGCTGGAAGAGGCTGCACCTATCAAATTTCCCCCGGCCTCCTCCAGCCGCAGCGCCTCGCGGTAGCAGCGTTCGGCCTCGTCCCAGAGGGAAACGGCAAGCGTTCCCCCTACCCGCTCCGCTTCCTCCTGCGCCACCATCCCCAACTGGTGCCAGAGGACGGCCTCGCTCTCCGGCTCGCCCAGGGCCTGGAAGGCGGCCAGCGCCTCGGTGTAGCGGTGGCGGCCTCGGCGTAGTCGCGCTGGAGCAGGGCCAGGGTGCCCAGTTGGCCCAGCACCACCGCTTCCCCGCGCTCTTCGCCAATCTCGCGCGCGATGCGCAGCCCTGCCTCGTAGTGCTCGCGCGCTTCGGCGTAACGGCCCAGGTCGGCCAGCGCGTCGGCCAGGTCGGTGTGGGCAGCGGCGGTTTCACGTTTCACCCCGGCGGACTGCTCCTGGTGCGCCAGCGTTGCCAGTTCTTGGCGGTAGATTTCGGCGGCCTCGGCGGAGCGGCCCTGGGCTTTTAGTGCGCGGCCCAGGCGGCCCAGGGTGAGGGCGCGTTCGTAGGCCCAGCCGCCGGGCGATGAATCACCCGGCTGAGAGGGCAAAGCCTGCTGAAGCAGGCTGGGGGAGGGGAAGCGGGCCAGGAGGGCGCGAAAGATTTGCTCGGCTTTGCGGGCGCGGCCGGCGCTCAGTTGCCCCTCTCCCCGGCGGGAAAGGGCCAGGTACTCGGCCCTGGTGAGCGTGTCTCCCGCTCCAGTGCCGCGTTGGGCCATCAGCGTATCCAGCCGCTCTTGCAGCCGCTCCCGTTCCCGCCGCAGGCCAAAGATGTCCAGGAACAGGGCGACGCTGTCGGCAAAGTCGGCGGCGGCCTCCAGCGC
>CAYQTW010000064.1:0-11419 GCA_964420485.1 uncultured Anaerolineales bacterium | reverse complement strand
ATGGAAAGCGGATAAACGGATACGCCTCGCTCCTATCCACTGATAGCCCCTCCCCGGACGTTGGTGTGGGCACTCCAATAGTGAAGACTTGGTGGGCTGCGAGGATATTCCCGTATGAAGGGAACCACCTATCCGCTTATCCGCTGCCTATCCGTTGCACCAAGCTCACAAGACGGTAAACACATACCAGCGAATCTACGAATCTTCGAGGTGTTCTACCCGGCGCAGGTGTTCCATTCGATCTTTGCCGCCGATCAATTCCAAATACTCGGCAAAGTCCTCGACGCCGTAGACGTACCGGTCAAAGTACTCGGCTGCGCCCTCGTCCGTCTTTGAGAAGCGCAGCCACTCGCCGATGTGCGCCTCGTCGAAGTAGTACCGGTCGGGCATTAGCGTGGGGTGGGCGCCGTAGCCCACCTCGATCACTGCGTCCACCAGGTAGTAGGGGATGATCGTGCGTTGCGGATGCTCACGAATCACATCTTCGTCCACGATCTCCTCGGTGGTGACGATCAGCCGCCGGGCGGCGCGGGCCAACTCAAAGTCCTCCACGGCGATGCCGTCAATTTGGCAGTTGCCATATTTGTCGCAGCGATGGACGTGCATCAGCACCACGTCGGGGTAGCAGGCAGGGAGAAGGGCGATGGGCTTGCCGCTAAATGGGTCCTCGACGACTTGGGCCGAACTGTGGGCCAGTGTGTCGGTGCCGAGCATGACCCGGGTGGGGATGAATGGCAGTCCCATCGCGGCGGCCAGGAAGCGCCACTGGTAGCCAGCATTGCTGATCTCGGCCACGACGCGGCAGCGCCCGCCCTCGACGGCGCGGCGCGATGCGGGCGACAGCCCCCGCAGTTCGTGCCCAAAGGCGTAAGCCACCTCGATGCGGTTGACGCATCCGGCGGCGATGAGGACGTCGGAATCGTGGACGGCGGTCTTGCCGCAAAAGGTGAGGTCGCGCTTGCGCTGGCGGATGATCTCGTAGACGGCGGCCATCGAGACGCGGATGTGGCCAAAGCCACCGCAGGCGATCAGGGCGCCGTCGGGTACATATTGGGCGATTGCCTCGCGTACGGTGGTGCGTTTGTCTTGCAGGGCACGTGATTTGTGGGCGGCGACCCAGGCACGGTGCTCGTCCGGGTCGTGCCAGCCGATCAGTTCGCCTTGGCCTGTTTGTAGAATGTTCATCTCCCTTCCTTATCAGAACACGTATCATCAATATCAGCGCCGCGTGTGAGCGCGCCTCTCCGGTCAACTGAGTGAGAACCTGCGTTGTCTCTTTGGGCAATGCCATTGTTGCTTCAGGCATTTTCACACCTCCCGTCCTGGTTGACCGACAAATTTAACATTCGGTTGTAGTAACAACTTCTCGCGAATCGGGGATTGCTTCGGCACAAAAAGCGTGCCTCGCAATGACGAATGGCGTTCTGCGTTTATCCGCATTCTGTTTCTGTTCTACCATCTGAACGCTTACTCTGAATCAACAATCCTACTCGGCAACTTTCTGTTTGAGACTGATTGAGACTAACGGGACGGCAGGCTTGGGTCAGGTTCCACTCATAGACCCGCCGCCCCGTCTGCTATCCGTTCCTTTCTAAATCCGTTGTTGTCCCAATCCGCTGTTGTCCCGCGATCCGCGTTCTACTCCGCCGGATAGAAATAAACGTCCGTCGGCTTGAGCTTGGAGTTGCGCAGGAAACGCCCTTTGACCTCCATCCCGATCCAGTCGCAACTGGCCTCGTAAGGGTCAACGCCGACAAGTCGTGCCAGGAAGAGTGTGTCCACGCCCTCGAACTCGATCAGCGCCAGCACGTAGGGGCACTGGGGCAGGAACTCTTCCGACCCAAAGTGGCAGACGGTGAAGGCGTGCACTTTGCCTTCCGGTTTGATCTCTACCCACTCTGTCTCCTTGCCGGTGTACATGTCGTGGCCGCGTGAGGTGGCGTAAGTGTAGCCGGTTTCCGGCTCGCGGCTCACGATGAACCGTTTGTTGGCCAACGCGGCGAAGAAGGGAGAGTCCTGGCCGTAGGAGTAATTGTACTCGATGGCATAAGGCTGCTTGACGACGATGGGCGCCATCTCCTTTAGCACCGACAGATCATCACCCGTGGGGAAGGGGACACCGAAGACAACTGTCCCTTCCAGGGTCTCTTCCATTCGCTTGGGAAATTCTCGTTCAGATTTTTTGGCAGACATGAGATCCTCCTATTCCTCCCGTTCCAGGATACTGACCGTGACATAGGTGCCGGTGCCGGCATGTGAGTGGATCGCGCCGCATTTCGCGTCGGGCACCTGTAGCGCCGCGTCCCCAAAGTGCTTTTCGATGGTGTGCTGCAACTGCCAGATAGCAAAGACCGCCTGCATCAGCCCCGTCGCGCCGACAGGGTGACCGCAGGCGATCAGGCCGCCGGAGGGATTGACCGGGCAGGCCGGCTCGTCGGGCAGGTTGAGCCCGTAGTCTATGCCGGGCATAAAAGCCTTGCCGCTAGCGGCGAAGGGGCCACCTTCCCCGTACCGGCACAGCCCCATGTCCTCGTAGGTCTGGATCTCGGACGAGGTATAAGCGTCGTGCAGTTCGATAAAGTCAATCTCGCCCAGCGGGTCGGTGATGCCGGCGTTTTCGTAGGCCTCCTTGCTGCCCATGCGTCCGGCGCGGAAGGAGTGAACACCGGGATAACGGAAGCCATGATCCCACAGGCCCTTGTAGTAGGCGCGAGAGTCGGCGTCCATCTCGTTGGGTAGGGCGTTGTACTTGAAGAAATCATCGTAGGACTGGTGAGGCCGGTCAGAGAGGCGCATGGCGTCGGTGCCCCGGCCGATGCCGGTGACGCGCACGCGGGGGATGCGCTGGCCGCCGGCTTTCTCCAGTTTAGCCAGCCCATCCTCGGAGCAGAGCACAGTGCATGCCGCGCCGTCGGACATGACGCAGATGTCGAGGCGGGTCAGCGGCCAGGCCACCATTGGCGCCGCTCGCACGTCCTCGACGGTCAGTTTCCTTCGTTTCTGAGCATAAGGATTGTGGTAGGCGTTCAAGTGATTCTTGACCGAGACGTGGGCCAGTTGCTCGGGGGTGGTGCCGAACTCGGCCATGTGGCGGCTGACCATCATGGCATAGTAGCCGGAGTAAAAGCCACCCACAGGATAGTCGAAGGAGACGTCGGAGGCCAGGGCGATGAACTCGTTCCCCTTCCAGGTCTCGACGTGGGACATCATCTCGAAGCCATAGCACAGCACGATGTCCGCATAGCCGGAGGCGATGGACTTCCAGCCTTCCTGGAAGCAGATGCCGCCGGTGGCCCCGCCGCCCTCGACGCGGTGAGAGGGTTTGGGAAGCATGCCGATATAATCCTGGGCCATGATAGCGGCCATCAGTTGGCGCTCAAAGTGGTCGGAAAAGTACGAGGCAACCGTGGCGTCCACCAGTTCCCAAAACTTGGGATGCTCAATCCTCAGGTCGGTGATGGCATAGTCGTAGGCCTCTTTGACTAACGCCGGAAAGGTCTTGTCGGGCCGGGCCTTGGCGAACTTGCTGACCCCACCCGAAACTGCGTATACGGGTCGCATAGAATACCTCCTTGATTGGTAAAGTGGTACATTGGTAATTGGTACATTGATAAACTGGTAAATTGGTTGTGATAGATGTCTTACTTCACCTCCTTCAGGTTTTGTCTTGAGCGGCGCGGGTCGGAAACTGGAAGCGCACGCCGACGTGACAGGGCGTCACGCTTCTCTGGCCATCTACGGCGGAGAAATGCTCACGCTCATCGTATAGTTGGTCGCTCCGGCGGTAGCCGCTGTCGTCAGTGTGATGACATAGTCCTGTGTCGCGGGTAACTCTTCAATCGTCAAAGCACTCTCGACGAACGGCACACTCCAAAACGATCCGTCCTCCCCCTCGACCTCTATGCCAACCGCCCACTCCGCCGATGTAACCTGCACAACCATCCTTTGACCGCGCATTGCACGGAGTACGTAGCGATCGGAGTCGCCTGGCTGCTCCAGTCTACCCTCTATGGTGGCCGATGTGGCGCCGGGCTCGAATTGGATGCGGGTTGGTTCAGACTCCAGTGCACTGATCATCACTGTCAATTCGTAATCTGTTTCCTCTCCGACCGAGACGGCATCAATGAAGTAGTCCTGCGTAGAAGGCAACTCGCCACGCCACACAGGGCTGCCGTCCACGTATCTCTTTAGAGGAACCCCATCCGCTCCCCATACGGTCAAGAGAACGTCGTTGTTCGGCGACGTGATGATTACTTCCATCGTCTGGCCCGCCGACGCGCGGAGCACATAATGATGAATATCGTTCTGCCCAATGTGGCCTGTCACGGTCGCCGATGTCGCACCTGGCTCAAACTGGATGCGGGCTCTGATTACCACTGTCAGTGTATAGTCCGTCTCATCTCCAACCGAGACGGCCTCAATGAAATAATCTTGCGTGGAGGGTAGTTCGCCCCGCCAATAGGCCCTGCCGTCGGCGTGTCTCTTCAGAACAGTCCCATCCGCCCCCCATACGTCGATGAGGACGTCGCTGTTCAGCGATGTGATACTTACGTCCATCATCTGGCCCGCCGACGCACGGAGCACGTAGCGTTCGACGCCGTTCTGCTCAATGCTGCCGCTCACAGCCGCCGACGTCGCGCCTGGCTCGAACTGGATGCGCGTTGACGCTGGCTCCGGCTCGGCGGTGGGGGCTGGCGGTTTGGGCGTGGATGTAGGCGGTTCAGGTGTGGGCGGTTCAGGTGTCGCCGCTGGCAGTTCAGGCGTAGGCGTGGGATGAGGCGGTGTTGCCGTAGCCGGGATGGGCGTCACCATCTGTGGAACTGAACAAGCCAATATCGGTGCGGCAATTAAAGAGAGTAACAGTAGCAACGGCGTGCTCTTTTTTTTCATCATGGGCCTCCTCGCTCTTCCACAATCGCAATCTCCTCCTCGCTCAGGCCATGAGAGGTCGTAGACGTGGCAGTTACTCCCTGGGCAACAGCGCCCCATTGAAGAACGCCACTACTCGCTGCTCCCATTCCTCCGGTGTGACCTGGGGATAGCCGCCATGGCCGCAGCCGGGCACGATCCAGAGCGCCTTGGGCTCGTCAGCCGCCCAGTACTGCTCCCAGGCATGGCCCTCGTTGGCCTCGTGCTCGCCGTAGATGAGCAGCAGCGGGCGCGGGCTGATGTGGCCGATGACGGAGATGGGGCTGACGTCGTGGGCGGCGATGTCTGTCTCGCGCCGGAAGAAAAACAGGATGGCCCGGTAGATGAGGGTCTGCCACAAAGGATCGTCGCCTCCCTCGTTGGTGATGTCGCCTGCCAGGTCGTAAAAGCCGCCTTCCGCTACCACTGCCTCGATGCGCTCGTCCTGCGCTGCGCCCAGGATGGTGGTCACCCCGCCCAGGGAGTAACCCAGGACTCCCACGTGGGCCACGCTGGGCTGGCCGCGCGCCCAGGTCACCGCTTCCATCAGGTCGGCTGCCTCGCGATAGCCCAGCGTGGTCTGCCCCTCCGGGTGGGCGCAGGAGCGCAGTTCGGTCATCAGCAGGCCGTAGCCGTGGCGGGCCAGGATCGTTCCCTCGAGTAACATCCCGTCCCGCGCTCCGCCTGCGCCCGGCAGCAGGACGATCACCGCGCCGTTCTGCGGGGACAGGTACCAGGCCCGCAGCGTCAGCCCGTCGTGGCTAGAGTAGGTGACGTCCTGCGTGTCCTCGATGCCCACGTCAGCCGGGCCAATCCCCATCTCCCTGCATCCGGGGTGGGTGAGGGCGTGGGCATAGAGTGCGCTGGTCAGCAACCCGTATCCGGCGACGCCACCCACCAGCCCAATAACGAGGGCCACGACCACCAGCCTTATCAAACGCAGCCAGCCCCGCCGATCCCGTTGCACAAGGTCTATTGTATACCAAACAAGGCAAAATGAAAAGTGGAAGACTGCGCCTTGCCCAATTTCCTCATGCGAGTATACTAATAGGCGCACTTGAGATCTACGAAAGGTTTAGTGTCATGTTCAATCTCACCGGCAAGACACTCGGCAAATACCGCCTGGTCGAGAAATTGGGCCAGGGCGGGATGGCCCAGGTTTACAAGGCCTACCAGCCTGACCTGGATAGGTACGTCGCCATCAAGATTTTGCACCCGCACCTGACCGGCGACGAAGATTTCGCGGAACGCTTCCGGCGTGAGGCCCGCGCCGTCGCCGCACTTGAGCATCCCCACATCGTCCGCGTCTACGATTTTGACGCCGACGAGGGCGTGGCCTTCCTGGTGATGGAACACCTAGAAGGGGTGAGCCTCAAATCCCACTTGCACGACCTGGACTGCCGGGAAGAGCGGATGGATCTGGAGGAGGTGGTGCGCATCGTGGGTGCACTGGCCGACGCGCTGGATCACGCCCACCGGCAGGGAGTGATACACCGCGACCTCAAACCCTCCAATGTGCTCATCACCGCCAGCGGACGCCCGGTGCTGACCGACTTTGGTATTGCCCGCATGGTGGACGCGACCGTCGTCACCGAGAGCGGCGGCACACTGGGCACGCCGGCTTACATGTCGCCGGAGCAGGGCCGGGGAGAACCCGGCGACGCCCGTTCCGACATTTATGCGCTGGGCGTGCTGCTGTACCAACTCTGCACCGGGCGCGTCCCCTTCGACGCCGACACCCCCTACGCCATCATCCTCAAGCACATCACCGCGCCGCTGCCGCCGCCCCGCTCCATCTGTCCCGAATTGCCCGAATCTGTCGAGCGTGTGATCCTCAAGGCGCTGGCCAAGGACCCCGACGACCGTTTCCAGAGCGCCGGCGAGATGGGCCGTGCCCTTCGCGCCGCCATCGAAGCGCCTCAGGCCGCGCTGCCTCCTCCCCGGCGTCGCGTCACCCTGCGCAGCATGGTGCTAGTCATCGCCGCCATTGCCGCCGGCCTGGCCCTGCTGCTCCTCACCCGGCCCTGGCGAGCGCAACGCTTCCTGGCCTGCCTCACCCCCACACCTATCCCCGAAGCGGGCCGCGCCACACTGGTCGTCGAGGGGCCGGGCGTGGTGGACGACACCTGGCTCAACCCCGACCTGCCAGACGAGGTCTGGCACGAGGCCGACCTGGTGCACCTGCAAGGCCCGCTCACGCCCGACCGGATTCTGCTGCGCTTCAACCTGGCCGGTCTGCCCGAAGGCGCCACCGTCGTCTCGGCCACGCTCACGCTGCAGGTGGAACTGTGGGGCGAGCAGTCCCTCCCCGGCGCCGCCGTCGTCTACCGGGTGCTGACCCCCTGGGAGCAGGACACGGCAACCTACGAGACGCCGTGGAGCGTGCCGGGCCTCGCCGCAGGCGTGGACTATGATCCCACGCCGCTCGACGTCGTCCCCGTGCCCGACGTGGGGCATCTGACATTCGATGTGAGCCGGGCACTGATATTCTGGCAGGAACAGAACCAGCCCAACCACGGTCTGGTCGTGATGATGTCGGAGGACAGCCACAACCAGGTCCACCACTGGGTCTACATGAGCGAGCAACCCAACCCCGCCGACCGCCCCACGCTGCGCGTCACCTACGAGGTGATTCCGTGATGGAGATGACGGGGGGCGGGGTCTGCTTAGTGAGCCGCATACAGAGACCGGCTCTTGACCATCTATTCGGAAGATGGTACAATCTAGTTATCTCTCAACAAACCTGTAGGAGATATGAAAATTGGGAGAAAAGAACTTTAGGACGCTACGACGACGAGAACAGAATCCGAATCAGATTTACGACGCACGCGGGCAAGGTCACCAGAATCGAGATCGTGCAGTACGAGGCTTATCTTGCAGGAAAGTGGAGGCCCTTGGTACGGTACGATACAGCACACGGGTACCTGCACCGCGATGTGATGAAGCCGGATGGAACGCAGGAGAAAATGAAAATCCCGTACACCTCATCAAGTGAGGCACTTACACAGGCTATAGACGAAATACGCCGCCAGTGGCGATTTTACCGGCGGGTGTGGGAGGAAGAGATGAAATGACTGTACGCAGAGAAGAATTTGCAGACAGAAATCTGGTCATGATCAGGAAGCGAATGCTGCGTGCCTTACAACATCCCGATGAACTGGAAGCCTTGGCCGGAGTCGAGGTCATCGAACTGCCTCGCAACGATCCCGAATTGCTGGAAGCCAACCTGCAGATGGCTGTTAACATTGCCCGCCGTATGTCCACCGATGGGGATAGAGTTCCCATCTTGCTAATGCCCGAGGTAGAAGACACAGTTTTCTCTTAATCCCTTGTTACGGCAACTGCCTCTTTGCCCTGGCTCACCATCGCCTGCGAGGTCCCCTGATGAGCGAGCAAGTCCCCCACCTGGAAGACAACGCCGGGCGGCGTTTCCCCCTCGCCAGCCCGGTCACCACCCTGGGCCGTTCCCCCAACTGTGACGTCCACGTCCCCGATAAGCGGGCCTCCCGCCGCCACGCCGAGGTGCGCTGGGACGGCGAGACTTGCACGCTGCGCGACCTGGGCAGCGCCAACGGCACATTCCTCGACGGCCGTCGCATCATCACCCCCCAGGCACTGCGCGACGGTGACGAGATTAGTATCGCCAGCGCCACCTTCACCTTCCGTGACCCCGAGGCCACCATCCGCCTGGCCGAATTTCCCCTGCTGGTCGTGGACGAGGCCAGCGGCGAAATCTGGGTCAACCGGAACCCCATCTCCCTCTCCCTCAAGGAGCAAACTCTCTTCGATTTGCTCTACCGCAACGCCGGCCGCGTATGCTCCAAGCAGGAGATTGCCAGCGTGGTCTGGCCCGAGTACCGGGCCGAGGTGTACGACTACCAGATCGAGAGCCTGGTCAAGCGGTTGCGCGAGAAACTGGAGCCCGACCCGCGCCATCCCGTAATGATTCTCACCGTGCGCGGACGGGGGTACAAACTGACCTTTTACTGATCGCCAGCCTCCCAACTGTTGGGCCACTGTTGGCTGCAAGTCAGGCAAGCCGGCGCCAAAAACGCTATCCTTGAGATAGCGCCCGCACCATCCCTAGTTCTCGGCGCGAAATAGGGCAATCGCTTTTATATTTTGAGTCGCTCCAAACTGTCATTCTGAGGAGCGAAGCGACGAAGAATCTCCTCTTTGCGCGGCGAAATCGAGATTCTTCGCTCCCTACGGTCGCTCAGAATGACAAATGGGCAAGAGATCAGGATAAAAGCGATTGCCCTAGCGCGAAAGGAGGTAATGTCCCACGCAACTGTACGTCAGGCAGAAGAAAACTTGCACTTGCAACGATTGAAAGGAGGATTTCAATGCACAGAAAATGGATACTGGCTATCGTTTTAACCCTGGGCCTGCTGGCGGTCACGGCCGCCGTGGCCCTCTCCTGGTCGGCGGTGGATCCGACCACCGGCACCGGCCCTGACTTTATGGTCTCTCTGCCACTGAATGACCAAGCCGACCCTTCTGTGGCCTACAACTCGTCGGACGACCAGTACCTGGTGGCCTGGTGGGACGACCGGGGGAGCGACAGTGATATTTACGGTCAGATATTCTCCGCCAGCGGCATTCCCCAGGGCAATAACTTTGTAGTCTCAAACGGCGCCGACGAACAGAGTGATCCCCTCGTCGCCTATAACTCGACCGACAACAACTATATGGTAGTATGGCAGGACAAGCGGGACGGCGCAGAGTACGACGTGTACGGCCAGGTCATCAGCGCCACCGGCGTCCTCTCCGGCGCCAACTTTGCCATCAACAGCGACGCCGGCGGCCAAGAGACCTGGGATTTGATCTACGACCCCAACGCCAACCACTACCTGGTGGTGTGGGTGGACGACGGCGACAATTGGGTCGAGGGGCAGTTACTGGATCAGACGGGTGACCTCATTGGCACCAGCCCCTTCACCATCACCAATGCTGGCGGGAGCCAACCCCGGGCAGCCTACAATAGCAACCGCTTCAGTTACATGGTCGTCTACCAGCACGGGGGAGATATCTACGGGCAGGCCATCGCCGGTGATGGCTCTCTCTCGGGCGCCGCCTTCGTCATCTGCGACGCCACCGCCGACCAGACCACTCCCAACCTAGAGTTCAACTCGAACTCTGACGTGTACCTGGTAGTCTGGGGAGATGAGCGCGACGACCACTGGGACATCTACGGCCGGCGCATAGACGAGGACGGCAACCCGCAGGGAGACGAGATTGTCGTATGTAATGCCAGCGACGACCAGTATAGCCCAGACGTGGCCTACAATCCCCGCGTCAACCAGTGGCTGGTGGCCTGGTACGATTATCGGGACCAGAACGTCAGCGGCGCGGACATCTACGGCCAGCGGGTGAAGGCCGACGGGAGTCTGACCGATCAAGGCAACTTTGGTATCTACGATGGCCCCAATAACCAGAGAAGCGTGGCGCTGGCTGCCCGGCCCAAACTGATGGGCGCCGAGTACCTGGCGGTGTGGGAAGATCACCGCAGCGGCGACGGGCTGGAAGTCGTCGGGCAGCGCATCGGCGCGCTGGGCACGCTCAACTGGCACGATTTTAACGTCTCCGCGCCGCTGGAAAGCCAGGAGAACCCCCGCGTGGCCTACAACTCCACCGACCAGCAGTTCCTCGTCGTCTGGCAGGACGAGCGCGACGGCAACTCGGACATCTACGCCCAGATCGTGCTCACCACCGGCATTCCCATCACCGACAACATCGTCGTGCGAGACGAGGGGCATGAACTGGTGGACCCCGCCGTCGCTCACAGCCCTATCAGCAACACCTACATGGTGCTATGGGACGATCAGGGTGAAGGAGACATCGAGGGACGGGCGGTAAATGCCAATGGTACGCTCGAAAGCGCCTTTAACGTTTTTGATGGGCCTATCACCGCCACTCAGCCGGCCATTGCCTACAACTCTACCGGCAACGAGTACCTGGTTGTTTTCGTCTACGAGGCTGCGGGGGACAACAGGGACATCTACGGCCAGCAGGTGTTGGCCGACGGCACGGTCACCGGCACGGCGTTCATCATCTGCGACAACATCAATGACCAATCGAACCCAGATGTGGTCTACAACGCCACAGACGACGAGTACCTGGTCGTCTGGAGCGACGCACGTACCGACCAGGGTGACATCTACGGCCGGCGGGTGGACGCCGACGAGACATTACTGGGTGATGACGACTTTGCCATCGCCACCGGCACTGACGCTCAAGCCGCCCCTTCCGTGGCCTGGAACGACGACGACAACGAATACCTGGTCGTCTGGCACGACTACCGGGACTCTGGCACCACCGGTTCCGACATCTACGGCCAGCGGTTGAATAATACCGGCGGCCTGGAAGGGAGCAACTTTGCCCTCTGCACCGCCTCGGACTACCAGATGTACCCCCGCGTCACTTACATCGGCACTTACGACCGCTATTCCGTTATCTGGGGGGACGACCGCAACACTGCCACTGGATGGGACATCTACAGGCAGAACGT
>CAYQTW010000063.1:9281-11466 GCA_964420485.1 uncultured Anaerolineales bacterium | reverse complement strand
CCTTGCGGTCGCCCTTGTGGGCAAGAGCAAGTCCTGCCCCTACCCCAGGATATTGAGAAGATACTTGCAGACCCTGCTGGTTTTTGTGACCCCGTTCGCTGAATAAGCGGTTCATCCGTCCCTCATCACCACCGGCAAATAGAACCGCAGTGGCTCTAACAGCAGCCACGCCGCCCGCTCCCACGCTCCTCCCATCTCATCCTCCAGGAAAGCTACGCTGTAGAGCGGCGGGTGCACCGGGTTCGTGGGCAGGGTGAGCCGGTAGGTCAGAGATACCTGCCCGCCGACGCTCAAAGGGCCGCTCCAGCGCACCGTCCCGGGCAGCGCTTCCGCCGCGCCTCCGCTGGCCCAGGCCAGGGAGCCGGGGACGAGAGCGGCGTTCGCCGGGAGGGAGATGGCCGCCGTCGCCGTGAGCGCATCGTCAGTCCCTACATTGGCCAGTGCCAGCGTGCAGGTGACGACTGTGCCAGGCCGCGCAGGAGACGGCCCGCACGAGAAGGCCGACGGTGAGAGGTCAGGCGCGTCCACCCGCACGACGGCAGCGCGGTGGAAGTAGATGTGCTGATTCTCCAACCCCAGGCAAGCGATGTTGACGATGACCGTGCTACCCGTCGCCACAGTGACGCGGTAGGTGATGGTCACGGCGCCCCCCGCCCCCAGCGCTCCCTCCCACGAGACCCGCCGTGTAGACGTGTAGTAGGCTGCGGTGCCGGTCAAACTGCCGGGAACGAGCGTCAGGCTGAACGGCAGCGTGTTGGAGAGCGAACCGGTGACGGTGGCAGGGCCGTCGTTGCGCAGGGCGATGGTGTAGGTGAGCGTGTCACCGCCGGAGGCTGCGCCCCGGCCGGCGGCAAAGGTCGAATCCCCCAGCCAACTCAGCCATCCCACGGTGCGCTCCATCACCTCGGCCCGGCCTGTCTCTGGCAGTGTCTCGAAGGGGAAGGAGAAAAAGACTGTCGCAGGGCGCGGCAACCGCGTAGGGCGCGGCAACCGCGCCCCTACTTCCTCTCGTCGCGCCAGCGCGATGGGATGGCGGTTCTGGTCGCGGAAGGAGACGGCGGTGCCCGGCGTGGGCTCTACCGCGTCCGACCAGTTGGTGAAAGGGTAGGTCAACGCACAAGGTCCCAACTGGTCAGCGATGAGGTTCTCCGGCACGCCCACTGCCAACGTCGGCGTCACATCCTCGGTGTAGGTCAGCACGCCCAAATAGTCCCGGCTAAAGTCGCTGCCAAAGTTGTAATACAAATAGTCCTGTGAGGAGAAAAATAGCCGCCCGCCGCCGTCCAAGTAATCCGCCAGTATCTCTTCTTCCTCGCCGGTCAGGGGAGCGTACCAGTCATAGCCAGTGAACCAGACGACGACGGGATAATGTTGCAGGATGTTCAGTGGGGGGCCGCCGTCCGGAGTGGTAGACCAGTAGTCGTAGGGAAAATCGCCGGCTGCCAACGCCACTTTGTATTTGGCCTCCTGATTATACCAGCGGTCGTCATCCACCAGCAGCACCGGGGCGGGGGCTTTGGTGGTGATGGTGGCGCTCAATGCCAGCGTGGGCGAGAGTGACGAGCGGGCGGTGAGCGTGACCACGTCGCGGGTGTCCCAGGTGGCGGTGGCGGGAACGGTGACGCTGATGAGGACGACGGCCGAGGCGCAGGGGGCCAGGGTGAGCGATGGGGCGCCCAGTTGAGTGGCCCAGGACGCGCCGTCGAGCGATAGGCTGACGGTATCTGCGCCGCCTGCCTGCCCAACGTGTCGCACCCGCAGCGTGTGGGTGACGAGGGCGCCGGGCGGCCCAATTTGCTGTTGTGAGGCGGGCGTCAGTTCCAGCCCGACGGTCGGCAGCGGGAAAGTCAGCCAATCCAGTGTGCGCCTCATCACCTCTTGCCGGGTGTCCGCGTCGTTGATGGCCTCAAAGCCGAAGGAGAGGTAGACCACGCGGTAGTCCAGGCAGGTGCCGACGCGCACGCCACCGCAGCCGCCCCCCTGATAGATCAGCACGGGCGCGGCCGCGTCGGGGTCGGTGACAGCAATCTCGTCGGGGTAATCCTGGTTGTCGGCCCCGCCCGCGCCAGTGATGGTCAGCGTCAGTCCAGCAAAGATGTCGCCTTCCAATCCCTCCAGTACCCGCGTGGGCGCGTTGTCGCTGACATAGCGGGTCTTGAGATAGTCCCGGTAGTAGGCGCTCCAG
>CAYQTW010000063.1:0-9271 GCA_964420485.1 uncultured Anaerolineales bacterium | reverse complement strand
CATCCCAGTAGCCCACGTCCTGACCGGTCAAGAGCAATCGCCCGCCGCCGTCCAGATAGCCAACGATGGCGTCTTGGGCGCCGATAAAGCCCGGCGCGTCCTCTGGAGCCGACCACACGACGACTTTGTATGGAAGCAGGTCAGCCGCAGTGGGCAGATCGTCCGGCAGGTGCTTGATGGCCCACTCGTCGTAGGCGTAGGCCAGTTCGTCCAACGTCTGGCAAAAGTACTCGACTTCGCTCTCATAGTGCCAACGGCCGCTGTCCAGCAGCAGGATGGTCGGCGCAGGCTCCAGGGCAAGGTCGGCAGTGGAGGTGATTCCGGCGACGACGTGCACGGTTCGGGTGACGACGCGATAGCCCAGGCTGCTGGCGCGGATGGTATAGTCGCCGGACGGCAGGGCAAAAGTGTACTGGCTAGCGCTGGTCTCGATGGGCGTATCCAGGACGGTGACGGTGGCGATGACGGGATCGCCGGTAGTCGCATCGGTGATGAGGCCACGCAACGTGCCGGTGGGATAGGCGGTCAGTGAAAAATCCACCACGGTCATCGTGTCGGTCGTCACCGCCACCCCCCAGGTCGTGGCCGGTTCGTAGCCAAAGGCGGAAGCGGTCACGTCGTAGACGGTGGGGGCCAGCGCCAGGAGGTAAATCCCATCGTCGCCGGTGGTGGCCGTCCCTCCGCCACCTCCGCCGTGGGGCGCGGCGGCGACGGTCGCCCCGGCCACGGACGCGCCATCCCCGGCGCAAGTGACGGTTCCGGTGATAAAGCCGGGATGGGCGACAGCGGCGACGGCGGCGAAAGCGTCCACCCGGCCCCATCCACTGTCGTTGTTTGGCAGCGGGACGGTGAGGGGAATAGCAGTACTGGTGATGACGTAGGCGGTGCGGGTGATACTCAGTGTGGGACTGACCGAGCGCACGAGGGCGACGACGCCGGAGACGTGAGGGGCGGCCATCGAGGTGCCGTCCATCTCGCCGTAGACACCGCCGGGCAGGGCGGAGTACACGCTCACACCCGGCGCGACGACGTGGGGGCGCATCTCACCCCACGGCGATGGGCCACGGCTGGAAAAATTCGCCACCTCGTCGTCGTCATCACTGGCGCCAACGGCAAAGGCCTCGGGCAGGGATGCCGGCGAGCCGGTGGTGCCCACGTTGGGGCCATTGTTGCCGTTGGCAAAGACGGCCAAGACGCCGGCGGCCCGCAACGCCTGTAGGTCGGGCTGGAAGGTGGTCAGGTGGCCGTTCGAGTTGCCCCAGGAACAGTTGACCACGTCGGGGGCCTTGGCCGGATCGCCGCCGGGGGCCAGGAGCCACTGAAAGCCCGCGTGGATCCAGGAGTCGTAGCCATAGCCCTGGTTATTGAGCACTTTGACCCCAATCCAGCGCGCCCCCGGCGCCACGCCGATGCCTTCTTGCCCGGCGATGGTGCCCAGCGTGTGGCTGCCGTGCCCGTGGCCGTCCACAGGGTAGAGTGCGCCGCCGTCAGTGGCATCGTACCAACTGTAGATATGATTAGAGGGGCCGTGAGGGTTGTAGCCCCGGTAGTTGGCCTGCAGAGCCGGATGGAGCCAGTCCACCCCCGTGTCCATCCCCGCCACGACCGTGCCGGTGCCGCTGATGTGCAGCGTGTGCCAGACGTCGTCGGCGCGGATGCGCTCAATCCCCCACTCGACCTGCGTCTGTAGTAACGACTTTCGTTCCTGGCGGTAATAACGACTAAAGTCGTCACTACGAGTTGGAATAGCGGGGAGCCATTGGCGGTAGTAGTCGAGGCGGATAGCGACGATTTCAGGGCGGGCGGCGAGGGCAGAGACGGTGTCGCGGTTGGCGTGGACGGCGATACCGTTGACGATCCAGAAGGGAGTGTAGGATTCCACCAGCCCGGCGGCCTGCGCTCCGGCCAGATAAACCCGCAGTGGGGCCTGGGAGCGGGCAGCGGTCGTTTGCAATGTCTCAACGAGACGAGAGCGGGCTTCGGTCACGTTTGGTGCTCCGACGATTGCGGCTTGGGGGTTGGCCTGTTCCTGCAAGTAGACGATGACGTGGAAGGTGTCTTGGGGGCCGGCATAGGCCAGCGCACGCGCCAAGGCCGGCTCAATGATACCAGGCAGCGGATGGGACAGCGGATAAGCGGATGGGGGCGACGGCGGGAGCGGAGGGGTGTTCCGGGCGCTCGTCGGGTCGCTGACACCTGCCAGCAAGACCAGGGCCAGGATTATACCCACAATGCGGCAAAGTGATTTCGTCGGCTCACAAGTTTTTGTCATTTGTCATTCCCCTTGGGATATAGCATATCCCTCTGCCGGCGTGGCAACTACATTTTACCACGAATCGGAGGTGAGCGGTAGAGGATGGGTTAGGTGGCTTGACATCCTTGCCGGAAAAGGGTAAAGTTATGCTAGTCGCGCGGAGGAGATAGGGGGTGAGGGGGAGGCTGCTCGCTGGGCTACCAGACAGTTGGGACCAGGCCGGAGGCGACAATGACCTCGTCCCGGGTGAGGATACCATCCACGATCTCGCGTTGCACCAGCGCCGTGCCCACGATGAGGCTGTCGTGGATGTCTAGGTCCACAGAAACCGCCAGGACGACGCTCAAGTCAACGGGGTAGATGGTGCAGCGAGGGTCGCTGTTGATGGCGCGTAACACGTCATCCAGTGTCTGCGCAATGCGGCCTCTGTGGGCCAGGTATTTGATCTCGGTCAGGACGATGACCGGAACGATGATGCGGACACGCCGGTTATCGAGAATGGCTTCGGCCTTTGCGCCCAATCTAGGATCGTCATCGAGGTACCAGGCCAATGCGCGAGTATCTACGACGTAGGTTTTCACAGCAGATCCTCGGGTATCTTGTACTCGGCGGCCTTGATGTCTTCATAACTAAAGTTCACCCCCGCCCAGATGCCCTTGAGGTCAGTGAGACACATCGGGCGGGTCTCGGTGACGGCCTCTTGCTGCCTGGACAGCAAAAGACTTATTTTGGCCTGGAGAGCCTCCAGCGCCAGGTGCAGGAAGCGCGCATCGTTTTGAATCTCGAACAGCGAGACAGTTTCAACGCTCATTTCACTCCCCCAATCTACCAATTTACCAATCTACCAGCATTATACCACCGATAATAAAAATCCGAAAACCGTAGGAGGTATCACAATGTTGACAGACAAACTATCACGAGTATCCATCGCCCATCTGCCCACGCCGCTAGAGCCACTGCCCCGCCTGACGGCGCAACTGGGCGGGCCCGAGTTGTGGATCAAGCGGGACGACCAGACGGGGCTGGCGACGGGGGGCAACAAGGCTCGCAAGTTGGAATACCTGGTAGCCAGCGCGCTGGCGCAGGAAGCCGGCACGCTCATCACGGCCGGCGCGGCCCAGTCCAACCACGCCCGCCAGACGGCAGCGGCCGCGGCCAAGTTCGGCCTGGAGTGCGTGCTGGCGCTGCGCGGGGAAGAGCCGCCACAGATGCAGGGCAATTTGCTGCTGGACCGGCTGCTGGGCGCAGAGGTGCGCTGGGCGGGCGGTATGCCGTTGCCCGAAGCGCTGGCCCAGGTGGCCGAGGAGTTGCGGGCGGCGGGCCGGCGGGCCTACGTCGTGCCCTACGGCGGGAGCAACCCCGTCGGGGCCAGCGGCTACGTGGCGGCGATGGAAGAGTTGCTGGTGCAGTGCGCGGAGCGCGACGTGCGCTTCGATCACATCGTCTTTGCCTCGTCCAGCGGCGGCACGCAGGCGGGGCTGGTGGTGGGAGCGCGGGCGCTGGGGTTCGAGGGGCGCGTCCTGGGCATCAGCGTGGAGCCGCGGGCAGAAGCGTTGAGGCACACGCTGGCAGGGCTGGCGACGGCGACGGCGGACCACCTGGGGTTGGGGCTCACCTTTGCGCCGGAGGATTTCGCCGTGAACGACGACTATCTGGGCGGCGGGTATGGCGTCGTGGGGGAATTGGAGCGGGAGGCGATGCGCACGCTGGCCCGCGCCGAGGGGGTGCTGCTCGACCCGGTCTACACCGGGCGGGCCTTTGGTGGCCTGCTGGCTCTGATCCGCCGGGGCGTCTTGGGTCCCGGCGAGCGGGTGCTGTTCTGGCACACGGGGGGGACGGCGGGGTTGTTTGGGTATGGGGAAAAGGTGCTGTGATCGCCGGCATGCCTCCGCCGGATTTGCGCTTGGGATAAATCTGTGATATTCTTTAGGCAGACAGCCGCAAGACACGCAATCGGGGACTCGGACGCGGCGGAGGTGACAAGATATGCCTGAATGTATTGTCTGTAAGGAGAACTATGAGGTAGGACAGCCTTGCAAGCGTTGTGGTTCTGACAACAACGGATGGGAGGAATGGAAGCGTGAGGAAAAAGCACTTGGCCCAAAGAGGGCTTTGTTGCGTTTTCTGGAACCTTACTTTGGTCTGCCTCTAATGATTGCTGGCTGGGCACTGGCCTTTGGTCTGATGGGGATAATATGGCCCTGGGGCGGAGTCAAGATATATGTGTGCATATTGGCAGTCGCGCTCACCTTTGTCGGGTGCGTCCTCACAGTTCCAGCCGTCTATGAAAAACGTTTTAGCCTGCGCGAGCAAGAGTTGCTCAGAAGGGTCAAACGAGGACGGGCGAAAGGGCTTGGAGTCGGGACAAGGGTTTTGATTGTGTCCGTCGTTACTTTGGGCCTGATAATACTCTTGATGCTATTACTGGTGCAGAGCGAGGCAGTTTGGAAACTGATGGAGTGGTTGATGCTCGAAGACACTACAACCGTCGAAGGGTCTTCACCACCTCAAGAGGAATTAGGTTTCAAAGACAAGATCAGGCGAGCGTTTCCCCTGGCTTGCCTGGGCGGTTATATCACTCTTGTTGCCTTCGCCTATTCTTCCTCGCTGATGTTGGGGCAGGCTTATGCCAAGCGGCTGAGTGAGGAGGTGCCGCCGCCGATCTTTTTGCAGGAACGCTTATTGGTCAAGATCGTGCGGCGTGAGGCGGAGCGTGTGGTGTGCAGACCTATCACACAAAAAGTAACCGGCGACGAGAAAGCGCCAAACGGGGACGAGAAAGCGCCGGATGAAACAGAACAAGAACCAAGAAGTTGGACGTGGGACGAGATGGAGCGAACGGATGACGGTGGTATCAGGCTCAAGGCTATCGTAAAAGCGCCGAGTGAGGCGGGAAAGAGTTCGATTGAGTGGGCAGAAGACATCATCTACGTGGTGGAAGCGGATCCTTGGAGTCGAATCACCAAGGTAGGGCGTGTGAAAGGGACATAGGAAAAGTTGAGGTAGCCGGTGAACGAACTGCTATCCCCTCAGTTTATCCAGTTGGGCAGCATCATTATACTTGTAGGAATACACGCCAGCGTCCTGTTCTACGGGACAATGGGCAAGCGGTGCGGTCTGCGGACTGCTGCCGCCTATCTGTTCGTGTTCGACTGGACGCTGATGATGGGGGTGACAGCAGGGCGTTCAGTGGCAGATAAAGGTGCGCCGTTTTGGTCATGGCACACAATGATGTGGGGTCTGCTCGGCGTGCTTTTCCTATTTGTGCCTGCCTGGCTCCTGTTCCGGTCTGGCCTCCGGTTCAGCGGCATCTTTTTGCTTCCGGTGATGCCCACGGACCGTGAACAACGCAAGCAGGCCGGGCGCACGCTTCGCGCTTATATGTGGGGCTTGAACTATCCCTTTTACCGCGAAGATGACGGAGAATTGCAGAAACTGGTGGATGGCAGCGTCATGTTACGCAGAGGTGGGCCTGGTTTTGTAATGACCAGCAGCCACTATGCGATTCCTATCACGGCTGGAACACACGATACAAAAGTTGGCGGGCAGGGGTTAGTCTTCACCGGTCGCAAAGAGCGGCCTCGTTCTCTAGTTGACCTGCGGCTCCAGGTTCGTGGCAAGACGGTGCGTGCCCTCACTCGCGACGGCATCCCAGTCAAAGTGATGATATTCGTGATTTTCCAGATTGATCGTCAGGGAGCAAAGGGAAAAGAATTATATCCATTCAAGCCGCGATCTGTGTTCGCAGCCGTACATATTCAAGGGATCGGCCCCGAGCAGGAAGATGAGGAGCGAGAGGAAATCGGATGGGATCAGGTCGTCGTCGAGCAGGCAGCAGACCTGCTGCGGGATGCCATCGCCCGGACGCTACTGGACCAGCTGTTGGAAAGTGAGGATGGACAATCTTTTCTCGGAACACTGCGCACAGGAGTCACGCAGGAACTGCAAGCCCTGACGAAGAAGGACAAAGTGTTGTTTGGCATACACGTCCTGGCCGTTGGTCTGGGGAACATACAAGTTGAGGATGAACAAGTGCTCGAGCAGCGAGTGGAGAGTTGGGGGGCACGCTGGGAGCGACGACGGTCGGAGAAAGAAGCCCTGGGGGATGCCGAAGCCTTTCGCCTCATCGAAGAAGCCCGCGCCGACGCGCAGCGCCAGATGATCGTGGCCATCACCGAGACATTTCAGCAACTGGCGGATACGCAAACCCCGGTATCCGATCACGTGATCGCGTTGCGTTTCATTGACGTTCTGGAGGATATAGCATCTTCGTCAGAGGTGATGGAATTGCTCCCGGAGGCTACACGACTGTTACCAACACAATTGCGCTCTTTGATGGAGCCTGCCGGTGACGGTGGCGGGGCTACGTAGTAATTGAGGTGTTTGAGGTGAGAGCAAGATCCAGCCACCTTCCTTTTGACATAGAGTACTGGGCCGCCGAGTCGGTGCAGGAGCAGGCAGACCAGCAGGCATTGGTGAGAGACTACATCGTGCGGACTCAGGTGCGCTTCTGGCTGTTCGTTGCTGCACTGGTAGTCATTGCCTTGTTCAGCCTGGGTCTGGAATACATACGCCATTTGACAGGCGGGGCACCCATCAGTGCATGGCGCTGCTTGTGGGGAGGGTTGCCGGGGCTGTTGGGATTGATCGCTCTGCTAGGCACATCAGCCGCTTTCGTGCGAGACGTCTACGATGTTCAGGGTTGGCGTCCCGCTCTTGGTTACGTATGGCTGCTTCTATTTGGCCGTGCTCCCCTCTCTCTGGTTGACTTGCTGCAATGGATCCTCCAGCGGCTGTTCTCAGCCTTTGGCCTGCCACCGCCACCGGCTATTCCCATTGCTACCTGTCCTTCCCTGGTTGTACGAGAGGGACGAATCGGCGAAGAGTACGAGGATACGCCACAGGCCCGCTTTGGTGGCCCCGCCAACCTGGTCGTCTTTAACGACAGCGCGGTTTTCCTCGAACGGTTCGGGCGCTTCATTCGCGTCGCCGGGCCGGGGGCGGTCTTCCTGCGGCGTTTCGAGCGCATCCGCGAGGCACTGGATCTGCGTCCGCAGGAGCGAAGCGAGAAGGTAGAAGCAATGACGAGGGATGGTATCCCCGTGAAAACCGAGGTGCAGGTGCGCTTTCAACTGGTGCGCCCGCCCAACCGTCGTCAGTTCCCTCCTCCCCCTGGTACTCTTCATCCGGTCTACAAATGGGCATGGAATCAGGCAAGCAAGTGTCACTCCCGACTGGTTATCCCCGAGTTTGGTATGGAACGGGAAAACCACTGGCCCGAGCGGGTGATGGGCAACGTAGGCAGCACGATGCGGGCCATGATCGCCAATTACCGGCTCGACGAACTGCTGGAGCCGTATGAGCCAGGTAAAAATCCGCGTCGCAAAATCGCTAAGGAATTCAAGGACGCGTTGGATGCCTCCTCCCGTAACTTTGGAGCGCAGGTACTAGAAGTACGAATGGGCGCTTGGGCTCCCACGCTGGAAGGAGTGGAGAAGGAACGGGTAGCCAGTTGGCAAGCGGACTGGAAGAGTCGAGTGCGAATCGAGAGAGCCACCGGCGAGGCAGAGGCGATCCGGCAACAGGGTCTGGCCCGCGCGTACGCCCAGATGGAGATCATTCTGGCGCTCAGCCGCGAGTTCCAGGAAATGGTCGAACGTGACGTGACACTCTCTGCCGAGTTCATCGCTTTGCGGTTCATAGAAGCACTACGCCAGGCGTGGACTCGCCCCGGGGGCACCCTCATCTCCTTCGAGGCACTCCGCACGTTGGATTATTTGCAGCACATGGTCAGACGGGATTATGCTTTGCCGAGCGGTGAAACAGGCAGTGAATGACCACATTACCCTGACAGTGGGGAGGTGAAATGAGTATGCCTAGCATTGACAATCCCTTGCCGCAATTGAGAGAAAAGCCCGAATCGCCGGTATCGGCCGTGCTTGAACGAATAGAGTTGTCACTAAATGGTGGCAAGATTAACGAAGCAATGGAACACTGTCTGCAAGCCTTGACTTTGAGCAACAACTTGGCTAGCGTCCGTGACTTTGCCCTTGCCCAAGCCTATAGAGCATATATTCATGGTTTGCTCAAGCAGCAGAGTGAGGGAGACAAGGCAGCAGAGCAAGCTATGGAACGCTTCCGCCTCTCGGGAAATAAACATAATGAAGCCATGACCCACCTCATTCATGCCTTGATACACTACAAGGTCGGAGATATGAGGATGGCGCGAGCAGCGTATAGCACCAGCTGTGAACATTTAGTGAAACTGTATCATAAGGCGTTGGCTGTCGGGAACATGAAGCAGGCAAACAAGTATGACGAGATGGTACAACAGGTAAAGAAACGACTAGAACGAATCGCTCAGGTTGTTGCCGAGCGGCACACAGTGACCAATTGGATCTTTCAAGCCCCTTGGATTTCTTCTGGGGATTCCTTACACTTTCTTCCAGTGATTGGCCCCATCCCAGCTGGACAGGCCACAATCAGCACTGACGACATCACGCAATATGTAATAGTTGCTGGGAATCAAGTGATTATTGATGATGCGAGGTATTGTTTCAAGCGTTTCCATAGTAGCGAAGGCTCTATCGTTAGATTAAATCTACAACAGTACAATTACTACCTAAGTTGTGTCATAGGCGACAGTATGGATCAATCTGGAATCGATGACGGCGATTATGTTCTTCTAAGCCAACAAAGAGACCTGCCTCCAACTGCTCGCTCACATGACATTGTTGCAGCATCAATTACCGATGTGGACAAAGAAGCAATCCTGAAACGTTATATCAAGCGAGATAATACTATTATCCTTCAGCCGGAGAGCTCAAATCCTGAACATAAACCCCACAAGTTTCGTGAGGGTGACGGAGAAGTAGTGACAATAGTGGGGACTGCTATCGCTGTCCTCAAACCGACCGAGTAGGGAATTCCATCACCGTGCCGCTGAAGCCAACGTAGGACCAAAGTTTGGCAATTTGCCCGGATGCGCCCAACGTGCTATACTCTGTCACATACGAA
>CAYQTW010000062.1:0-11512 GCA_964420485.1 uncultured Anaerolineales bacterium | reverse complement strand
GCGCAAAATGGTCCGGGCCGGGCGGGAGCGGGTGGAGCGGCATTTTAGCATTGAGAAAACAGTTCAGGGAACTGAAATTCTCTACGAGACGCTCCTGCGTGAAAAGGGGGTACTGACATAGTGAGCGACTCCACAGGCCCGCGCTCTGTCCTCCACATCATCACCCGCCTCATCATCGGTGGCGCCCAGGAGAACACCATGCTCACGGCGGCGCTGCCCGACCTGATGCACAGTTTCGACCTCTTTGCCCTCACCTCGCTGTGGGAGGGCCTCCCCCGCGTCCTGCCCCAGGCGATGGCGGCCGGACTGCCCATCATTGCCACGGCCGTGGACGGCAACGCCGAGGCGGTCACGGACGGCGTCAATGGATTTCTGACCCTGCCGGGCGATCCCCAGGCCATGGCCGCTGCCTGGCTGCACCTCCTGGACGATCCGGCCCTGGCCCGGCGGATGGGCAAAGCCGGTCAGGTCAGAGCCGAGGAATTCGGCGCCCGCAAGATGGTGCGCGATATAGCGGATTTGTACGAGGGCCTTTTAGCAGAACGCGCTCGCCGGTAATCCATCGCTGCGGCGGTACAGCCAGCCGCACGCTGCGACAGGTGGTCCACGTTTGCCTCTCCGGTTATCTCGTGGTAAAATGATGACCGGGAAGGAGTAACGCAGATGAGTGAAACGATTACTGTCACGTTGCCGGGTAGTTTGGTAGCCAAAACCACTCCGCTGCTCCAACAAAGTGGCCTGGATCTGGAGGCATTTGTCTGCCGGATTCTCCAGGTCTATGTCGGGATGTGGCAGCGACGCCGGATTCAGGAGCGGCTGGCGCGAGGCTATGACGAGTTGGCCGCAATGTACGACGATCTGGCGGCGGAACTCACTGATGAGGTCTGGCTGCCGCTGGAGAACGAAGCACTCCTCCGTACCGAGACAGGCCTGGCGGTGTAGTAAATGCGTGTTCGCCGTGGTGACATTTTCTGGGTCAACCTGGACCCCACCGTGGGAGCGGAACAAGCGGGTACTCGGCCAGTGTTAGTCGTGCAGTGTGACCTGGCAAACCAACGCATTCCCACGGTGACCGTTGTGCCGCTCACTTCTAATCTCCGCGCTGGGCGGTTCCTCTTCACCGTCACTGTCCCTACTCGTGAATCGGGGTTACCTCAGCCTTCGTCGCCCTGGTTTTTCACGTCCGCACGTTGGATAAATCGCGCCTGATCCGCCGAATAGGTCACCTGTCTCCACAGACGATGGCTGAGGTTGACCGGGCACTTGGCCTCCACCTTGATCTTCCCATAGATATCTCAGAATTATCCTGATCGTGTTTCTCTTCCAGGTGTATCTGACCGGTGGTGGCCCTTGGGGACGAGGCGTTGGTGCACACCGGTCAGCCGCGCTTTCCATAGCGCGAAGCCGTTCGCGGAATGGAATCCGCGCCTACGAGGCCATTTTCGAGCATTTTGACGCTCAAAGCCTGCGCGATTCAAATGACGCACGCCGAGACCGGAAAATCATTTATGACAACCAACTGTTTATCCAACAAGACGAGGTAGTGCCCTTTTACGTCAGTTTCACCGAGTTCAAAGGGATCCAAGAGACATCCCTGACCCTGCGCCAGTTTGCGGAATATTACTTGCAAACTCTGGTCACCCAGTACCTGGCCTTTCACCTGAACGATGCCATGCTGATTCATCGTGCTCCTGGCATGCACGAATTGCTAGATATTCTTCGAGAGCATCGAGGTGATGTCCCGGTGGCTGATCTGGTGGAGCGGTATCTGGATCGCTACGTGGAGGCCACTGGAGCACAGTATCAGAGTCAACTGCCTGCAATCATCCAATTCACCCGGCGCGTACTAGGAGTGGCCGGGCGCACGCCGGGCATCTTGATAGTGGACGAGTTCCAGGTACTGACGGAACTGCTAAACGAAGAGACGGGGGGCGGGCTAACGTAACGGAGATGTTCCAAAAGACGGCGGAGACGAAATGGTGTCCGATGGTGGTGACCGGCTCGGCGGTGAGCCTGATCACGAGGACGGTGATGGGTGGGCTTCTTGCGCGGCGCTTTGGGCCTTATCCCCTGGGGCCTTTCGATCCCCGGCACAGCGTCGAGTGTGCGCTCAAACTAGCGCATCTCGACCACGTCCCCCTGCACGAGGGAGTGGCCTACGGCATCCACACCCTCACCGGGGGCAACCCGCACTATATCTGGTGTCTGCTCAACAGTGAATCGCTTACCGAAACGGGCCTCGTCTCCTTCGACCAACTCTACCGGGTCTACGAGTTCGAGATGAACGATCCCAAAGGTAAACTGCGTGGCTTCTGGGACGTTCATTCAGAGTCGCCACTCCCGAAGAATAGACGACGATGACGTGTTTATTTACTGAGGCAGCGGATGAGAAACGGATAAGCGGATGGCCTTCCGGTGCTGCAATCTCCGAAATCATTGCGTTGACGGGTGTCCTCATCCGTTTATCCGCTGTTCATCCGCTGCGCCAACTAGCGAGATGACTAAACCACTGGTGCAAATCCTGAACGTGGTCGGCGCCTGCCCCAACCTGATGAACGGTCCCTCTGGTCGAGGATATGCGTCGCTATCCCGACGGACTGGCCCAGGCCATCACTCGCCTCTGGCGCAATCCTGACCTGCGGCGCAAAATGGGCCGGGCCGGGCGGGAGCGGGTGACACCAGGCGGCAACTGTGGTATACTTGTCGCAGATGATACGGAGACAAGTCGTTGCTGCAGGGCGGATGAGACACCCACCCTGCGGGGAAGGGGGGAAAAGGATAATGCCGAGTCGTGCTCGTGACTGGTTCAATCAATCACTGCGAGACCTGGAACAGGCAAAGGATTCTAGGCGAGATGGACGTCACGAGTGGGCCTGTTTTGCCGCCCAACAAGCGGCAGAGAAAGCGGTCAAGGCGCTACATCTTTACACAGGACAAGAGGCCTGGGGACACGTTATTGCCCGGCTCTTGCAGGAATTGCCAGAGACGATCCCGGTACCGGATCACCTGATAGAACAGAGCCACGTATTGGACAACTTTTACATCCCCTCCCGCCATCCCAACAGCCATCCAGAGGGAGCGCCTTTCGAACACTATAGTTCTCTGCAAAGTGGGGAGGCCGTTCACTATGCCCGTGAGATCGTTGAATTCGTCCGTGCTCAAATGGCCTGATGCCCGGACGGTAGAGCAGTCGCTGCGCCGCTGGACGGAAAAGGTGGTGCGTCGTCGAACGGACATTGTTCGAATCGGCTACTTTGGCTCCTACGCTCGTGGTGACTGGGGGGTGGGAAGCGATCTAGACCTGATCATCATCGTGGCTCACTCTGGGCAACCCTTTACGCGGCGGTCGGTCGAATGGGACACAACGGAACTCCCTGTGCCCACAGATGTACTGGTTTATACGGAAGGGGAGTGGCGATCTATGAGCCAAAGGCGCCGTCGGATATCGAAGCAAGTGGTGAATTGGGTTTATCAGCGACAGTTACCCTGATACGAATCAGGAGGATTGACCGAACCAGCCACGCGGCGCGTTGAAACACCTGCTGACACTCCAGACCCGTTAAAAACAGGTGACTCCATTCTCCGTTACACTCTTGCAAGAGAAAGGATACTGACTAAATGACTCTCTACTTGGTTACAGGCGGGGCCGGCTTTATCGGTTCCCACATCGTGGAAGAACTGATACGCCGGCGAGAACGGGTGCGCGTCCTGGATAACTTTAGCACCGGCCGGCGAGAGAACCTCGCCCCGTTCCTGGAACACATCGAACTCATCGAGGGCGACCTGCGTGATCTGCCCACCGTGCGCCGGGCCGTGGAGGGCGTGGACTATGTGCTGCACCAGGGAGCCATCCCCTCGGTGCCCCGCTCTGTCGCCGACCCGCTGGCCAGCAACTCTGCCAACGTCACCGGCACGCTGCACCTGCTCGTCGCCGCCCGAGACGCGGGGGTCAGGCGGGTGATCTATGCCGCGTCATCCTCGGCCTACGGCGACAGCCCCACGCTGCCCAAGCAGGAGGACATGCCCACGGCCCCCAAGTCTCCCTACGCCGTCTCCAAACTGGCGGGGGAGCATTACTGTCGCGCCTTTACCGAGGTGTACGGACTGGAAACGGTGAGCCTGCGCTACTTTAACGTCTTTGGCCCGCGGCAGGACCCCGCCTCCCAGTACGCGGCAGTTGTTCCTCTGTTCATTACAGCCATGCTGCAAGGTGAACCTCCTACCGTCCACGGCGATGGGCTCCAATCCCGCGATTTCACCTACGTCTCCAACGTCGTACACGCCAACCTGCTGGCCGCCACCGCCCCCGGCGTCGCCGGCCGCCTGTTCAACATCGCCTGTGGGCAGCGCTACACCCTGCTCAACCTGATCGCCATCCTCGACGAGATTGTGGATGCCCACGTCACACCCATTCACACCGACCCGCGCCCCGGCGACGTGCGCCACTCGCTGGCCGACGTCGCAGCTGCGCAGGAGGCGCTGGGCTACCGGGCCGAGGTGGACTTTAACGAGGGGCTGCGGCGGACGGTGGCGTGGTATAGACAGGCACCGCCGTAAACAGGCGGTGCTGGGGGGGAAAATCCAGCACCGGTTCTTCAGGCCGGTGACGGCACAACCAGGATGTCTTCCAGGTTCTACGTGAAGAGCCGATCTTTTCATAGGGTTCAAATGTGTCTGATCTACCTCGACGTCTCCGCCGCCGTCCACCGCCGCGCCGGCCTGGGAAGATACGCCGAAAGCCTGGCCCGTGCCCTCGTCACTCAACCACCCACCCAACCAACCAACCAACTAACCACCCAACTCCCCATCGCCCTCTTTTACAACCGCGAGCGGGGGACAGAACCACTGCCCGGCCTGGAGCGTTTGCCCACCCGCACCCTCGCTCTGGGCTACAAGCCGTGGCGTATGCTCGTCTGGCTGGGACAACTGGCCCGTGTGGGCTTTGACAACCTGCTCCCCGGCGCCCAACTCTTCCACGCCACCGAGCACCTCCTCCTACCGCTACGGACGATCCCCACCGTCCTCACCGTCCACGACCTGATCTTTCGCCACCTGCCGGCCCACCACAAACCGCTCAACCGCTGGTACCTCAACCTGACCCTGCCGCTTTACTGCCGGCGGGCCACCCACGTCATCGCCGTCTCCGAGTGTACCCGGCGCGACCTGATCGCCGCCTACGACCTTCCGCCGGAGAAAATCACGGTCATCCCCGAGGCGGCCGACCCGCGCTTCTGTCCCCAACCGCCAGAGATGGTAGCCACAGTCCGCACCCGCTACGGTCTGCCAGAGCGATACCTGCTCTTTGTCGGCACCATTGAGCCGCGCAAGAACCTGACCCGGCTGTTGCACGCCTTCGAGGTGCTCCACGCCGAGGGGTTGACCGGCGGGCTGGTCATCGTGGGGAAACTGGGCTGGCTCTACGGCGACTTTTTCGCTGCGTTGGAGCAATCACCCGTGCGCGATGCCGTTCTCCTGCCCGGCTACGTGCCGGACGCGGACTTGCCGGCTGTCTACGCCGGGGCGCAAGCGCTGATCCTCCCCAGCCTCTACGAGGGCTTTGGCTTGCCGGTGCTGGAGGCGATGGCCTGCGGCACGCCCGTCGTGGCCTCCCGCACCTCCAGCCTCCCCGAGGTCGGCGGCGAGGCGGCGCTGTACTTGAATCCGACCGACACGGATGCGATGACGGAAGCCATCCGCCACCTCCTGTGCGACGCCGCCTTGGGTAAAAAGATGCGGGAGCGCGGATTGGCCCAGGCAGCGCGGTTCTCGTGGGAGCGGGCCGCCGAGGCGACAGCGCGGGTCTATCGCATCTTGACGTCACGTTCGAACGATGATACAATGTCAATTAGACGATAACGCCGTATTAGTGCAGTTCAGGAGGAGGTACTATGACGACAACGGTCAGCGCAGGGGAGATGCGTAATCGCATTGGAGACATCTTGGCTCGAATCCGGTACGCCGACGAGCACACCGTCATCCAGCGCCGGGGCAAGCCCGTGGCGGCTGTGATTGGCATAGAGGAATATCGGTTGTTTTTGGAGATGCGTGCAAAGCAACGATTGAAGGAAAGACACAAGCGCTTTGCCAGGCTTCGGGAAGCGGCAACTTGTTGCGATATGCCGGAGGAAGAAGCACTGGCTCTGGCTCAGCAGGTTGTAAACTCCATACGGCACAGTGGAGCCACGCCGTGACCAGAATTGTCTTGGACACCAGTGTACTCGTCAGTTTCTTGTTGACAAGAGGTCACACTATCTCCAGGATCATGGAGCAATGGGAGTCCGGCGACATAAAAGTGATTGTATCCCCTGGGATTCTCGGGGAATTGAAGAGGGTGGCATCCGATGAGCGTATCGCCAAGAGATTGAAATCGGGTGCCCTGGCCGATCTTTGCCGCACTTTGCAAAAAGATGCTTTCGTGGTGGCCGGGGAACTGGAATTACCTGGGGTGACTCCAGACCCGGAAGATGACATGGTCGTCGCTTGTGCTGTTGAAGGAGGAGCCGATTGCATCGTTACACGAGACCGCCATCTGCTGGATCTCGAGGAGTACGTCAGGATGCCCATCTTGAGCCCTGAGGAATTTGTATTTCCACAGGGAACGTGAAGAAATGAACCGTCCCGCCGGCGGTAGAGGCCGGGGGCAAAGGCTTGACTTTTGTCCCGCCTGCGGTATGATATGCCCAGTTCACACAAGTGTGTGGTTCCCGTGTAACTACCAAGAGACTCGGACGTGATCGGAAAAAGATCAAAATGCCAGTTCAGCGTGATTCTCGCTTGCAGACCGACCGGGTTACGCCCGCTTTGCTCGGCTACATCGTGCAAAAGATCGTGACCCACCTCGCGCCCGATCAAGTTATCCTCTTCGGGTCTCACGCTCGCGGCGAGGCAAACGAGGAAAGCGACCTGGATTTGTTTATCGTTCAGAGTAGCGCGGCCTCGAATCGGGAGGTGCGCCGTCAGGTTGACCGGTTGCTATTGGGCCGGCGCTTTGCGGTGGACATCATCGTTCGTAAACCACAGGAGGTGCAAAGAAACCTGGAAGACGGCAATCCTTTCTATACCCACCACATCTTTCGAGAGGGAAAGGTACTGTATGAGCGTCCGGCGTAGATTACCAGTGGAAACACCCCGCGAGTGGATTCGCCATGCGGATGAGAACCTGGGTGTGGCAGAGCGAGAGATGCAATACGAGTACTCAGCCTACCACACTGTCTGTTTTCTCTGTCAGAGCGCAGCTGAAAAGTATCTCAAGGGTTACCTCATCGCTCAGGGCTGGGATCTGAAAAAGACCCATGACATCGCCGAGTTGCTCGAGCTCTGTACCGAGTATACTTCTGACTTTGAGGAGTTGCTTGAAGATGGAACTGTGCTGAACGAGTACATTACAGAAGGTCGCTATCCCGGCGACATTGCTTTTGAAATCATTGGCGACACCGAGGCCCAGGAAGCGGTGAGTATCACGCGCCACATCAGGGATATGGTCGTCGCCAGACTGCCAATAGACAACGATTAGGATGTGAATTATGAGAATTCTCGTCACCGGCGGCGCCGGTTTCATCGGCTCCAATCTCGTGGACGTGCTGATGGAGCAGGGCCACCAAGTCACCGTCATAGATAATCTCTCGGTGGGCAAGATCGCCAATATCGAACACCACCTGGAGAGCGAGCACTTTAACTTTGTCAACGACACCATCCTCAACGTGACGACACTGGAGCGCCTCGTCCGCCAGACTGACCTGATCTACCACCTGGCGGCGGTCGTCGGCCCCAAGTACGTCGTCGAGGACCCGCTGGGCACCATCGTCACCAACGTGCGCGGCACGGAGAACGTGCTGGAATTGGCCTTCAAGTACTGGGTCAAGACCGCCATCGCCTCCAGTTCCGAACTTTACGGCAAGTCCACCGCCGTGCCGCTCAGCGAGGACGACGACCGCCTCCTCGGCTCGACTACCGTGGGCCGCTGGTCGTACTCTGACGCCAAAGCGATTGACGAGTACTTTGCGCTGGCTTATGCCAAAAAGGGGCTGCCCGTCGCCATCGTGCGCTACTTTAACGCCTACGGCCCCCGGCTCGACCCCCGGGGCTACGGCAGCGTCATCGCCCGGTTCATCACCCAGGCGCAACGCGGCGAGCCGCTCACCGTCTACGACGACGGGCAGCAGACCCGCTGCTTCACCTACGTCACCGACACCATCAGGGGCACCATGCTGGCGGCGACGGTCAAGGAGGCCGCCGGACAGGTGTTCAACATTGGCTCTAACCGCGAGACGACGGTGCTCGAACTGGCTACCCTAATCCGGCAACTGACCGGTTCGACGTCGGAAATTGTGCACGTGCCCTACGAGACCGCCTACGGCCCGTCCTTCGAGGAGGCGCGCCGCCGTGTTCCCGACGTGACCCGCGCGCGGGAGGTGCTTGGCTTCGAGGCTCAAGTGTCTCTCGAAGAGGGGCTGCGGCGGACGTTGGAGTGGAGTCGGTAGGTCGGTAAATTGGTAAATTGGTAGATTGGTGAATTGGGGGGAGGCAAGATGCCGGAGATGGGGGTATCTGTGCAAGAAACATTGGTGGGAACACACCGGGTCGTCGGGCTGCCTATGCGCCTGCCGGTCATACCACCGGCTAGACCCCTTCCACTGGAGAGCGGGGACCGGCTGACGCGGTATGAGTTCGAGCGGCGATATGCGGCTATGCCCCAGGTCAAAAAGGCGGAATTGATCGAAGGAGTTGTGTACATGCCCTCACCGGTACGTTTTACGAGCCATGCTGAGCCGCACAGTTGGATCATTGGTTGGCTGGCCGTTTATTGTGCGACCACGCCCGGCGTCACGCTAGGTGATAACGCCACGGTGCGTCTGGATATGGACAACGAGGTGCAACCGGATGCGCTACTACGGCTAGAGCCGGCAGTAGGGGGGCGTTCCCGGATCAGCGAGGATGATTACGTCAAAGGCTCACCAGAGTTGGTCTTTGAAATTGCTGCCACCAGCGCGGCGTATGACCTGCACGCCAAGTTCAACGCCTATCGGCGCAACCGAGTGCAAGAGTACGCAGTGTGGCGGGTGTATGAGAAGCGCGTGGACTGGTGGGAGTGGCGAGAGGGGAGGTACGAGCCCCTGCAGCCCGATGACGATGGAGTGATCCGTAGTCGCGTCTTTCCGGGACTGCACCTGGCGGTGGAGGCATTGCTGGAGGGGGATTTGGCCCAGGTGCTGGCGGTGTTGCAGGGTGGATTGGAGACGGAGGCGCACGCAGCGTTTGTGGCGCGGTTGGGATAGGTTATTGAAGGATGATGAGACAATACAACCGGGAGACACAATTTGCTGTCTGTGTCCAGAATGAAGAGTATCCAGTATCGTTAGAGTTGTGCAAAATCTATCACGTGATACCAGATGCCCAATCTGCGGAACACCAGTTACTCGTATCATCTCAATATTCTGGGGCACTTTTAATGTAGCCGCGCTTTCCATAGCGCGTTATGCCCGCGAGGTATGGAAACCTCGGCTACATTGCCCCACTTTATTGAGCAGATACAGTTACTCCGTGTGATTGATGAGTCAGGCCAAGATTACTTGTACCCAGCGGACTGTTTCGTTCCCATCGAGTTGCCACACGTTGTAGAACAAATTGTAGAACAAGCCTTTGTGCTGGCAGCCTGATTTACCAGCCTACCAGTTTCCCAACCCCAGGAGAGATTATCCAATGAATTCAACCAAACTAGGTCTGTTTTGCGACAAAGTACTAGAGATCGGCTGGCTCTTGGCGGTGATCATCACCCCACTTTTCTTCAACGTCTACTCTAGCCGCGTCTTTGAGCCGGACAAGTTGACCACGCTGCGCACTGTGGCCTTGATCATGGCCGCCGTCTGGCTGGTCAAGTATATCGAGCAGCGAGCCGCCGGCCGGCGCGAGATAGGGCCTGCCCTGAGCAGAGCCGAAGGGATCACCTGGCGCACGCCGTTGGTGCTCCCTACCATTTTCACGGTCGTGGTCTATCTCCTCAGCACCCTTCTATCTGTCACTCCCTGGGTCAGTTTCTTCGGCTCCTACCAGCGTTTGCAGGGCACGTATGTCTTGCTGGCCTACATCGTGATATTCCTCGTCATCCTGCAGGGGCTGCGCACGCGGGCGCAACTCGACCGGTTGATTGGCGTCGTCATCATCAACAGTCTGCCCATCGCCCTCTACGGCCTGATCCAGCGCAACAAGTTGGACCCATTGCCCTGGGGCGGAGATGTGACCCATCGGGTGGCCTCCAATATGGGCAACGCCATCTTTGTCGCCGCCTACCTGATCATGACCGCGTTTCCCACGCTGGCCCGCATAGTAGACGCCTTCCGCTCCATTCTGACCGACGAGGAGACCAGCACAGCGGACGTGCTCCGTGCCGCAGCCTACATATTCACCTTCCTGGTCCAGATCATTGCTATCTGGTACACGCAGAGCCGTGGCCCGTTGATGGGCCTGCTGACCGGACTGGCGGTATGGGCGTTCCTGGGGCTATTATCCCTCCAGCACGCCGCCCGGCAGGAGCAGTCTTTCCATCCCGGTGGCCTTTTGAGAGACCTGGGATTGGGGGTGGCCTTTGGGTTAGGTAGCCTGGTGGCGGCGGTCGCGGTAGCGGCGGGTCTCTACTTTGCCAGCCGTGGCCTCCTCGGAGCGGATAGTGGCCTGCCCCAGACCATCGCGATAGTAGCGGCGGTGTTGGTCTTGCTGGGGCTGTGGCTAACCTTTATCGTCAATCGCCGGGGCTGGCGTTGGCTGTGGATCAGTGCGATGGCGATGGCAGTACCCTTCATCGCTGGATTCCTGGCGATCAACCTGATCGAGCCGGTGCAAGAGTGGAGCCGCGAGCAGCCCGAGTTGCGCCGGCTGTCCACCGTGTTACAGTCGGAAAGCGGCACCGGCATGGTGCGTGCTCTCATCTGGGAAGGGGGGCTGCAGATGATCCTGCCCCACGATCCTATCCAGTTCCCTGCCACCACCACTGACCCGAATGGACATCCCGACCCATTCAACTCAATGCGCTTCCTGGTCGGCTACGGGCCAGAGTCGATGTACGTGGCCTACAACTCTTTCTACCCGCCGCTCCTGGGCCACTATGAATCGCGCACTGCCTCCCCCGACCGCTCCCACAACGAGACGCTGGACTCGCTGATCATTACCGGCCTTTTAGGTTTCATCGCTTATCTGTGGCTCTTTGGTGGTGTGTTCTACTTTGGCCTGCGCTGGATAGGCGTCCTGCCCGACGACTGGCGGCGCACGCTCTTCTTCGCCCTGCTGGCTGTGGGAGCGGTCGTAGCCGTGGCAGCGGTCATTCCCACCGTCGGGCCCCACTTTTTTGGCTTGGCCATCCCGGTCGGGATGGTGGGAGGGTTGTTCGTTTACCTCGTTGTCTACGGTATCTCCGTGTATTGGGAATCGGGTGCGGCCCCCCAGCCCCATCCTCGTCTCATCCTGCTGACCGGCATCCTGTCCGCCATAGTGGCCCATTTTATCGAGATCAACTTTGGCA
>CAYQTW010000061.1:0-11532 GCA_964420485.1 uncultured Anaerolineales bacterium | reverse complement strand
TTGCGTTGCGCGGTACGGAAACCGCGTCTACATCACCAAAGTAGTCGCGCTTTCCATAGCGCGTTGCGTTGCGCGGTACGGAAACCGCGTCTACATCACCCAATGCAGTCAGTAAAAGCGAACCGCCCCGCGACTCATGAGGGTCACGGGGCGGCTGCCTCTCCTTTTGGTGAGAGAAAGTGGGACTCAGGAGAGCTCTCTCCCCTGAACGTTTTTCCTCTCGACGCTCTTTGTTATCCTTCCCCGCATAGGTGTAACAACTGTTCCCAGCGGCGATCCACCTCGTTCTGAAGTTCGTCAATCATGTATTCATTCTCCGGCCGGAACAGGTGACGGAAGCGCCCCTGCCGTTCCAACCAGCGGATGACCGGTTTCTTCTCCTTTGGCTTGTAGGTCAGATGCCACTCGCCGCTCTCCACCTCGAAAAGCGGCCAGTAACAGGTGTCCACCGCCAACTGGGTGATCTCAATGGTCTCGTTGGTGCCGTGCCGCCAGCCCCGGTTGCAGGATGACAAAACATCCATAAAGGCCGGGCCGCCGCAGTTGACCGCCTTGCGTGTCTTTCGCATCAGGTCCTTCCACTTGCTGGGGGCAGCCTGGGCCACGTAAGGGATGTTGTGGGCGGCCATGACCGCCGTCAGGTCCTTGCGGAACTGTTGCTTGCCGGGGATGACCTTGCCGGCCGGCGACGTGGTCGTGTTGGCTCCAAAAGGCGTGGCGCTGGAGCGCTGGATGCCGGTGTTCATGTAGGCCCCGTTGTCGTAGCAGACGTAGAGCATCTGGTGACCGCGCTCCATCGCGCCGGAGAGCGCCTGGATGCCGATGTCGTAGGTGCCGCCGTCGCCGCCGAAGGCAATGAACTTTACTTCCTGCTCCGGGATCTTGCCCTGCCGCACCATACTCCGGTACGCCGCCTCGATGCCGGCCATCGTGGAGGCCGAGTTCTCGAAGGCGTTGTGAATGAACGGCACACGCCAGGCGGTGTAGGGATAAATAGTCGTCCCCACCTCCAGGCAGCCGGTGGCGCAACTGATGACCACCGGCTCGTCAATCGCCGCCAGTATTTGCCGCACGATGATCGTAGCGCCGCAGCCCGCGCACAACCGCTGCCCCGGGGCCAGTCGCTCCGGGCGCTTGGATAGTTCCTTGGGAGTTAATTTAGTTGCCATTGCTTATCCTTTTGTCTTTATATCTGAGCCAGAAACTCTTCCGGCGTCAGAATGGTGATTTCATCTTTCACTACTCGGAAATGTCGGACGTTCCTCGTCACGAATACGTCAACGCCATTTTCCTGGGCCGTGTAGAACTGAAGAGCGTCCTCGAAGCCAGAGAAGCGCCTGTCTGACAAAGCAAGGCTGACAACCTTGGCGGTCAAGTCCAACACAGCGAATCCTTTCAGCACCTCGGTTGTCTTGCGCCTGGCTGCCGCGTCGTTCATGCCCGACTGGCGACGGAAATAGTAGATGATCGCCACTGTCCACGCTGACAAGCCAGCATCGACATTGCCCTTTTTGACCAGATTGAGCACCGCACTGCTGGCTCTCCAGCCCTTCCTCTTTCTGATAACGTCCTCGAATAGGTTCGCGTCAATCTGAATCATCCACCCTCCCCACGAGTTCCCAGAGAATCTCAGCCAGGGCTTTTGGTTCTTCTTCCAGGGGCAAGTCTGGCTCTGTACCGACCATCTTTAACAGTTCCCAATCGATCTCGGCGTCAGGATACTCCGCTCGTATCTCAGCCGCCAAGGCATCGAGCCTCAGTCGCTCGATTTCCTTCTTCACTTTCCTCACTCTGGCAGGGTCGAAGAAAGGCGGCCTTTGCTCCTCAACCTTATCCAAAAGGCCGAGGTAGACCATAGTGCCTTGCTCGAATTCTCTGGCTACGAGTGTAGACATTTTATTCCTCCCTCACGCTGCGTCACTCCCGCACGCTCAGGTACGTCACCATCCGCTCCACCTGTCCCGTTTCGGCCACTTTGAGCGCATCCCGGTAGACCCGTTCGATCTCACTGGGCAAAATGTCCCGCCCGCCCAGGCCGTAGACGTAGTCGGCCACCGGCGTCTGCACCCCGTGGAGCGCCAGCGCCGCCACCAGTTCCAGGAACAGGGGGCCGGCGTTGTTCATCGCGCCGAAGGAGATGGAGCGGTCCATCACCGCCACTGCCTTGAAGTGCCCCAGCGCGTCCGCCAGTTCCTTTGCCGGGAAGGGACGGAAGAGACGCATCTTGAGCAACCCCACCTTTAACCCCTCGTCCCGCAGTTTGTCCACCACCACCTTTACCGTCCCGGCCGTCGAATTGGCGGCGATCACCGCCACCTCGGCGTCGTCCAGTTTGTAGGACTCGAAAAGGCCATAGTTGCGGTTGAACTTTTTATTGAACTCGTCAGCCACTTCCAGGATCACTCCCCGGGCGTGCTCCATCGCCTCGACCTGCTGGCGCTTGTGCTCATAGTAGTAGTCGTAGAAATCGAGCGGGCCATAAGTCTTGGGGTTCTCCAGATCTAGAAGCGGCCACTTGGGCTTGTACTCGCCCACGAACGCCTTCACGTCGGCGTCGTCAAAGACCTCCACCCGCTCCAGAGAGTGGCTGGTGATAAAACCATCCTGGCAGACCGCCACCGGGAGGAGCACGTCGGGGTGCTCGCCGATGCGCACCGCCTGGATGAGATTGTCATAAGCCTCCTGGCCGTTCTCAGAAAACAGAATGATCCAGCCGCTATCGCGGATGCCCATCACGTCAGAATGGTCACAGTGAATGTTGATCGGAGCCGACAGCGCCCGGTTGACCAGGCTCATCACGATGGGACAGCGGTTGGAGGCGGCGATGTAGACGATCTCCCACATCAGCGCCAGGCCGTTGGCGGCGGTAGCGGTCATCACCCGCGCCCCGGCCGCCGACGCGCCGACGCAGGCGCTCATCGCGCTGTGCTCACTCTCCACGCAGACGAATTCCGTGTCCACCAACCCGTCGGCGACGAAATCGGCAAATTTCTGCACGGTAGAAGTCTGGGGCGTGATAGGGTAGGCCGCCATCACGTCGGGATTGATCTGGCGCATCGCCGTGGCGACCGCCTCATTGCCGGCCAATGCTTCGAATTTGCTCATCGTATCACTCCTTGCACTTTGCTTCTTCGACCATGCGAATGCATAGGCGGGGATCATCCCGCGCTAGTTCCTCGCCGGCCTTCCTGATGACTTTGGCGTTGACGGGACAAACCGCCGCGCAGATGCCACAGCCCTTACAAAAGTCAAGATAAAAACCGGCCATCTTTTCGTTCTCGGCATCCACCAGGATGCTGGAATCGGGGCAAAAGAGCCAGCACTGCATACAGTGGGTGCACTTTGCCTCCCCTCGGACGGGACGGAAGGCTCGCCACCCGCCGGTCTTGTACTCGACCGAGTTGCCAGCCTCCAGGATCATCCCGCCAATGGGTATGTCTTTCCATCCAGTTGCTTCCATTATGTCCCTCCTTACCCTTCTACCACTTCTTCGGCTGCGCGGCGCATCGCCCGGACGTTGGCCTCGATGGCTTTTGCTGAGATCTTTTTGCCAAACCAGGCACGCAACTGCTCAGCCAGGGCCTCTATGTCAAAGATCCCCGTGGCGCGGGCGAACGCTCCCAGCATGGGTGTGTTGGTGATCTCGCGCCCCATCTCCTCGATGGCGATGTGGCTGGCGTCAACGGTACAGACCTTGCCGGTCTGGAAGCCGGTAATATCGCGCACCTCGGCCGGGCTCATCGAGGTATTGACCAGCATTGTGCCATCTTCCTCCAGCCCATCTGCCACCGCCACCGTTCCCAGCAGCGTGGGGTCGAGCACCAGCACTACGTTGGGATCTTCGATCTGGGAGTGGATGGTGATGGGTTTGGAACTGAGGCGGGTGTAGGCGCGGATCGGCGCGCCCATCCGCTCCGGCCCGTAATCGGGAAAGGCCTGAAAGTACTGGCCTGTACCCATCGCGGTCTCAGCCAGCAACTTGCCGGCCGTCACCACGCCCTGCCCTCCTCGACCGTGCCATCGTATCTCGGTCAGTTCTGCCATAGTGTCTCTCCTTTACAACGTGATACGTGAAATAAAGAGCCGGTTGGCTCTAATTGCCTATTTTGCCACAGAATCGCAATTTGCGCCAGTGAGGAAAGCGCCACTTTGCGTATGATGTTTGTCATCTGCCGGACGCAAAGCGAAAGCGAAATTCCGTTCCTCGCGTGATGTTTTGTGTTTAGTGACAGTTATGGAAGGAGAAATCCGTTGATCCGGTCAATCTCCCAACCTTGCCTTCCAGCCCGTGTGATGTTATACTTGGTTTCTGAGGAGGAATAGATGCTATATCAATGGCGATATATCTTTGCTGCCCTCGCCGCAGTGACTCTGTTGTTCACCGGTTGCGCCCCCCAGATCGTGACCATCACCGTGACGACGCCACCGGAGACGGTTGTGGTCACGGCCACACCTGCTCCATCGCCAATATCCACTCCTACTCCTCTGCCGTCGCAGCCTCGAGTGCTCACCGTATGCCTGGTCGGCGAGCCCGACACGCTGTATCTCTATGGCGGCTCTAGCCTGGCCGCTACGCAGCACGTAATGGAGGCGATCTACGATGGGCCCATTGATCACCTGAATTACGCCTACCAGCCGGTGATCCTGGAAAAAGTACCCAGCATCGCCGATGGGGACGCGATCTTGCGCGCCGTGCGCGTGCAAGAAGGCGACCTCGTAGTCAGCGCCGAGGATCAAGTCGTGGAACTGGCGGAAGGAGTACGAGTTCATCCGTTCGGTTGCCGTGACGAGACGTGCGCGGTCGAGTTCAAGGGTGAACCGCTGGTGATGGAGAAAATAGAGGTCGTGTTTTTGCTGCGAGAGGACATTGCCTGGGCCGACGGTGAACCGCTCACGGCGGGCGACTCGGCCTTTGCCTTCCAGGTGGCCTCTGACCCCGCTACGCCCAGCAATCACTATCTGATAGAGCGCACGGCCAGTTACCGCGCCCTGGGCGATCAGCACGTCAAGTGGGTCGGCTTGCCCGGCTTTATTCCCCCCACCTACTTTCTCAACTTTTTCGCTCCTCTCCCGCGCCATCAACTAGAGGACCGTTCCCCCGCCGAGTTGCTGCAGGCTGAGGAGACCCGGCGCTATCCCTTGGGTTGGGGCCCGTTTCTCATCGAAGAGTGGGTGACCGGAGATCACATCACGCTCTCCCCCAACCCTCACTACTTCCGCGCTGTCGAGGGACTGCCGTACCTGGATCAGGTCGTGTTCCGGTTCACCTCCGGTGCGCCAGAAGTGATCGCCGATCTCCTTTCAGGCGAGTGCGATATTGGCGTCCAGGATGCCGGCTTCAGGTCGCTCATGCCGTTGCTGACGCAGACTGAGCAACGAGGGCTGTTAAAGGTGATTTCGGCGACTAACAGCGGGTGGGAACACATAAATTTTGGTATTGACCCGGTGTCTGACTACCGGCGGACGGACTTTTTCGGGGACGTGCGAGTGCGACAGGCTATCGCCCAGTGCATTGACCGGCAGGCTATCGTGGACGATGTCACTTATGGCCGCAGCGTCGTGCCGGATAGTTACCTGCCACCCGTGCATCCGCTCTACGCGGGTGACCATCTCGTACACTGGGACTATGATCCGGCGAGCGGGCGGGCGCTACTGGAGGAGGTCGGGTGGCTGGACGAGGACGAAAACGGCGTGCGCGAGGCCAATCACGTCCAGGGCATCCGTGCCGGTACACCGTTCGAGATCACGCTATTGACCCCATCCGGTAACACGGCTACACAACACACCGCCCGCGTCGTCAAAGCCAGCCTGGCCGACTGTGGTATCCGTGTGGACGTACAGGTGCTCCCTCAATGGGAGTTTTTCGCCGACGGCCCCGACGGCCCGCTCTTTGGCCGGCAGTTCGACCTGGCCGAAACGACGTGGTGGTTCGACGCCATCCCCCCGTGTGGGCATTACATATCTTCCGAGATCCCGGACGAGGGGCACTGGTATGGCGACAATCCCGCTGGCTACAGTAACCCCGACTACGACGAGGTCTGTCACAAGGCGCTCCAGGCATTGCCCGGCACTTGGGAGTACGAGGAGTATCACGAGCGGGCGCAGATCATCTTTTCCGAAGAACTGCCCGCCATTCCACTGTTCATGTGGCTGCGGGTTGCTTTGGCCCGGCCGGACGTGCTGAATTTAACGTTGGATTCTACTGCGCCGAGCGAATTGTGGAACATCGAGGTACTGGACTTGCAGGATGATTCGCCGTGAGTGATTGATAACGAGATGAGCGACAGGCAACAATTATCCCCCCCCCGCATCTTGATCGCCGAAGACGATAAAGAGATGCTGGAATTGATGCGCAACATGTTGAGCCTGACGCATTGCCAGGTGCTGGAGGTGTCATCCGGTGCGCAAGCGCTGAATGTTTTACGCCGGGAAGCAGCGGCAGGACGCGAGGTTGATCTGGTCTTGCTGGACATCATGATGCCGCAGATGGACGGGTACGAGGTGATTGCCCGGGCCAAGGCCGACCCTGCGCTTTGCAACACCGCCTTCATCGTGACCACGGCCCTCAATTCGGTCAGTGACAAGACGCTGGGGCTGGGGATGGGGGCCGACGATTACCTCACCAAACCTTTCGACCCCCAGGAACTGCTGGCGCGAATTGATGCTTGCTTGCGCATCCGCCGCAGCGAACAGGCCCTGCGCCGGCGCAATCGGGAACTGGCGGCTCTCATTGAGATCAACCGCATGGTCACCTCTAGCCTGGACCTGGACGAGGTTCTGGAAGCGACGATGCAAGGTATCCGCGAGATCCTACAGGTGCAGGCTGGCTCGTTGGTGCTGATGGATGAGGAGACAGACGCATTGATCTTTCGCAAAACACTGGGGCCCGAGCAGGCCCGTATGGCTGATCGGACGTTTCAGATGGGCCAGGGTATCGTGGGCCACGTGGTGCAGTCTGGCAAACCTCGACTCGTCAACAACGTCGAGCGTGATCCCCATTTTTTGGCCGAGATTGATGAAAGGCCGGGGTTTACCACCCATAGCATCCTCTGCGTGCCGTTGACGATCCGCGCTCGAGTGGTCGGGGCCATCGAGGTGATCAATAGACTGGATGGAACATTCACCGAGCGGGACCTGGAATTACTGCAAGCGATGGCCGCCTCAGTCGCGGTGGCGGTGGACAACGCCAATCTGTACAGCGAGTTGGCCGACTTTACGGGAGAGTTGGAGCGTTCCCAGGCCCAACTTGTGCAGGCGGAAAAGATGGCCGCCATCGGCCGGCTGGCCGCTTCCCTGGCCCACGAGATCAACAACCCTCTCCAGGCGATCCACAACAGTCTGCACCTGAGCCTGCACGATGGCCTGGGCGACGACAAACGGTGGCAGTATTTGAGCATGGCCCAGGCCGAGGTGCAACGATTGATCGAGATCGTGCAGCGCATGCTGGATTTCTACCGGCCCTCGCGCGGTGGTGTGGTGCCTGCCGACGTTAATAGTATCATAGAAAACGTGCTCGCTCTAGTCCACGAGCGGCTACAGCACGGCGACGTCCGCGTCCACACCACCCTGACCCCCGATTTGCCTTGCGTGCCCGTGATCTCTGACCAGATCACCCAGGTGTTTTTGAACATCGTCATCAACGCCATCGAGGCCCTGCCCACGAGCGGCGACCTGTGGTTGGAGACGCTGCTTTCGGAGAACGGCGAGTGGGTGCTGGCACGTTTCCAGGACACCGGCGCTGGCCTATCACCAGAACAACTCGCCCATCTGTTTGAGCCTTTCTACACGACAAAGGCCGCCGGCACCGGACTGGGGCTGGCCATAAGTTACGGCATCATTGAGCGCCACGGCGGAGCGATAGAGGTATCGAGCCAGCAGGATCAGGGGACAACTTTTACCGTCAAATTACCCGTGCATCCGGAAAAGATGCAAGAGCCCAAACTCAAGAAGTGAGACATAGATGATGAAACAAAATCAGGAAGCACGCGTTATGGTGGTAGACGATGAGGCCGTGGCCCGCATCTCTATGGCCGAGATACTGAGGTTGGAGGGCTACCACGTCTCTACAGCCGCCAGTGGTGAGGAGGCGTTGAGTCTGTTGGGCAAGAGTGATCCCTTTGACCTGATAGTACTCGATCTCAAGATGCCGGGGATGGATGGGCTCGAGGTGAGCAAAATAGTGCAGGAGCGATCTCCCGACACAGTGATCATCCTGCTGACTGCCTTTGCGACGCTAGAGACGGCCATTGATGCCATCCGACATGGCGCCCACGACTATTTGCTTAAACCCTGCCCTGTCCCCGATATTCTGGAGAGCGTGCGCAAGGGCCTGGCAAAACGCCAACAGGAGCGACACCGCCGGCGTCTGGTCGGCCAACTGGAGCAGATACTCTCCGAGTTGGCCGCCGTGGAAGGTACGGAAACGGTCGAAGAGGTAGTGTCTTCTCAGTCCGACCGCTTTATCCGGATTCGTGATCTCGTAGTAGACTGCCAGAAACACATCATCATGCTGCGAGGGCAACCGCTGGACCTGACCCCAACTGAATTCAAGATATTGGTTTGCCTGATAGAGACCCCCGATCAGGTTTGGAGCCCACAGGAATTGGTGCGCCGTGCCCAAGGATACGAAACTGACGCCTGGGGCGCGCGCGCGATTGTTCGGGTACACATCCGCCGCTTGCGTAAGAAAGTGGAACTGGATCCCTCTAATCCCCAATACATCCTCAACGTGCGCGGCGTCGGTTACATGTTCGCCAGCGGTGATCAGCACGCAGACTGTGCCTCTTCCCTTGTAACCAAATCGTAACCCCTTTGCAACCCGCAAACGCGGCTTTCTGTGGTATGCTATGGCACTGTTGACCGACAGCCGTTAGCGGATAGTCGCTGACCGCCAACGGTAATAGTCAAGGGCGGATGGAGGGACGTTTCGTGATGATGACCTGGTTCGACAAAGTCAAAACGTGTGTCGGGTGGAACGGGGCCGACTACGCGCAGATTGCCGAGGTACGTCGTTGGTTGAACTCTGACCTCACCGAGGTGGTCGCAGGTCTCGGCGAACAATTGGCGCAATTCAAAGGTACACAGATGCTGATGGTCAATACCCGTTTCGTCCGGCGCTTTTACGACGTGCTCAACGAGTGGCTGGTGGGCCTGCTCAATGGGACGTTCGATGAGAAATACGTCAAGAAGCGTTGCACGTTTGGAAGCAAGTTGGCCGAGATTGATTGGACGTTCGAGGATGTCATTCTATTGGAAGGATTGACACGCGGCTATCTGTTCGAGTTAGCCCGAGGCCAATTGGAAAAAAGTCCTCACGCGCTCTCAGCCACGATGCACACGCTGGACAAGGCATTGAATCTCGACATGACGTTGATCTACAGTGGCTATCTCCAGGCTCGCGACGCTGAGATGGAGCGCGCGTTGCTAGATCACTTTCTCAATGTTACGGGATTCAGCCGCACATTGTACGAGAATCTGGCGGGAGCGCGGGAGCGGAGCGAGGAGGATCAACAGCAAAGGCTATTCTAAATCATCTGGCGCGTCACGTGGTAGTCAGCGAAACGAAGAGGTCGAGCGCGAGTCGCTCGACCTTTTGGCTGCGGCTGTTACCCTGGCCCATCAACGGTGCTTGACGCATAAGGGCTTTGTGGTAAAATGTACCCATAAACGCCCCCATCGTCTAGCCTGGTCTAGGACACGGGCCTTTCAAGCCCGCGACAAGGGTTCGAATCCCTTTGGGGGTACCTGACAGCACAAACATCAATGCTCCTCGTTCTATGCAGAATTATAGAGCGAGGAGCGTTTGATTCGAGAGTTGACAGGCACGGCCCATTGAACCAAATATCACCATCGGGTTGTATACATGATAGGCTTTTAGTCGCATCCGTGGCAACCTGTATCCCATAGCGCGGTCTTGGTCGCAACTTACTTTGGGACGCGGATGAACACGGATTTCACGGATTCTTGTTTCTTTTTTATCCGCGTTCATCCGCGCAATCCGTGTCTTACCAAGATCCAAGTAAACCATGTCCCCAACCTCCATCGCGTCTATCCCCGAAACGCCACCCGCGATGACCCCGGTGCGATCCAGAGAGCGCATTGAGGTCGTTGACATCCTGCGTGGCTTTTCCATCTTGGGGATTCTGCTCGTGAACATGCTGGCCTTTGCCGGCTATGCCACGTCATTCCCCGAGGCGCACTATTTTCACGATCTGCCCAGCGGCTTTATCCACCGTTGCGACATCACGGCGGTGATTCACCTGGACCGGCTGGGCAGCGACACTGGCAATGGGCTGGTGGTACATCAAGTGAGTGGGCATGACAATCTGTTCGATCTGCTCGTCGCCAGCGCCGGCAGGCTGGACGTGGCTCCGGGCGAAACGACGCGCCACCGTTATCAGCAGTTATTTAGCGGGGAGAAGGGCACGCTGGTCGTCACCTGGGGCGACCCACCGCCCGCGTTGGCCAGCGACACGCTGGACAACGTCAACGCGCATCACTTGAGCCAGGCGGCCCAGGTGGTCAATCTGACGCTGATCACAGCGGCGCACGAACCGAGGTATTAGCATGAAACGCGAAATCAGCCAATGATTGCTTCACGCTTCAACCGCCGCAGGAACGCACTCGACTTGACGCTCCGCTCCAGATGATAGGTGACATAGTGCTGCATCACACGCTCCACCTCGGCGTGCAGCGCGGGCGCGACTGGCCGGGTACGCAGCCTGAAATAGGGCCCCCGCTGACATTCCTGCAGGAACCCCAGCCCGGCGGGTGAGAGGGCCACGATCCCCTGCTGGGCTCTGCCGTCGGCGTAGCAATTACGGCACAGCCCCCCGCCCCGTTCTGGGTCAAAGCCGTAGGGCCGCTCATCCTCCGCTATCTCGCGGGGGCGGAGCGAGACGTGTCCCTCGTGCTCGCCCACGCAAGCGTTCAGTTCCGGGCGAAAGCCCGCCAGTCCCAGCAGGTGCTGCTCGTAAAAGCGGGTGATCAGGTCTACGTCGTCGTCCTGACACAGCCAGGTGAGCGTGTGATTAAGCAGGTCAAAGAGCGCCGGGCCGCCCTCCCCCTGGGCGAAAAAGCGGTCGAGCAGTTCGACGGTGTAGCGCGCGTGGGTGCCGCGCAGGAGGTCGCTGCGGAGTAACTCGTGCGCTTCCACCATCTCGGCCTGGCTGACAATGTCCCACGAGTTCTTTACCCGTGAGATGACAAAACGGGAGCGGGTGAAGAGTTCGATGTGGCCGGCCTTGCGGCTACGCGGTTTGCGTGCTCCTTTGACGATGACTTGTATCTTGCCCAGCGGCGTACACAGGATCAGGACGCGGTCGGCCTCACCCTGGTCGCGCCGGCGTATGACAATGCCCTCGGTGCGATATAACCGCTCTGTGCTCACGCCCGGCCTCCTCGGGCGCCATTATACCATCCTGACGGTGAGGCGCAAACGGAAAGATGAGGGATATTTGTTTACCGGGGGTCGAGGCAGCGGATGGAAGGCGGATAAACGGATATGCCTCGCTCCTATCCACTGATAGCCCC
>CAYQTW010000060.1:0-11540 GCA_964420485.1 uncultured Anaerolineales bacterium | reverse complement strand
GCAGTAATTTTGGCAGACTGGAAACGACTATTTCTCTAACGCCTCCAGCAGCGCCGGCAACACCTCGGCCGGCTCCGCCTCCAGGCACAGGTCGGCTACCTGAAAGATGGGCGCGTCGGGGTCGGGGTGGATGGCGGCGATGAACTTGGACTCGGCGATGGCGGCGTCGTGGAAGGTGTCGCCCCGGATGCCGACGGCCACGTACACCTGCGGCGCGACGGTCACGCCGCGCACGTCCACCACCTGCTGCGGGCCGATCCAGCCCGCGTCCCGCGCTCCCCGGTCTCCGGCCACCCGGCCGCCCAGCGCCGCTGCCAGTTGGTGCACCAACTCAAAATCCCCCGCCTGCCGCCCAGCGGCCACGATCACCGGGGCCTGGGCCAGCGGCAGCGCGGGTGGCTCGAAATCATCCGCCGGCCCCAGCACGCGCACAGCCGGCTCCACCGGATCGACCTCAATCATCGTCGGCTCCCCCTGGCGGTAGGTATCAATGAAAGGAGCAGGGAAGGCCCTTGGCTCAATGGTGAGGAATTGCGGCCGGGCCTCCGGGCAGGCGGCAATCTCGGAGTATTCGCCGCCGTAGATGGGGAACGTGGCTTCCACCGTGCGGGTGGCCTCGTCCAGGCGCACCGCCGTCACGTGCTCAATCAGCCCGCCGCCCAAACGCTGTGCCAACCGCGCCGCCAATTCTTGTCCCGCGCCGGTCGCGCCGAAAAGAACCACCTCCGGCTGCTCCGCCTCGAACAGGCCAGCCAGCACTGCCAGGTAGGGTTCTAGCGCAAAGCGGGCCAACGACGGATGGTCGGCCACGCGCACGCCGTCGGCCCCGGCCTGGTAGAGCGTCTGCGCCGGGCTTGTGGTGAGCGCGGTCGAACCATCCGACACGCCGTCACCCAGCAGGACGCCGTAGACGTAGGCCCCTAGGGCGTCGGCCAGCGTGCGGGCTGCGCCCAGCGCCTCCAACGTCACCGGCGCCACCGTGCCATTCGCCAGGTCGGCCACGACCCAGACCCCACCGCCACCCTCCGCCTCGGTGACCTCCTCCTGCTGCGCCATCAACAAGTCGAGATATGACATGTCCATCAGAGTTCCCCCTCTACCTGCTCACCCGTTCCCGGAGCGCGTCTGCCAGCGCCTGGGCCATCTCCTCAGGCGTGCCACTCAGTCGCACGCCCAGTTCCCGCTCCGGCGGGAAATCCTGTCCTCGCTTCTCCAGGAGCGGCTGGAGCGATGCTTCGTCCACCAGATCGCTCACGTCCCATCTCTCCACCGCGTCCTCCGCCCGGTAGACGTTGATCAGGCGCACGCCGTCGGGGTAGCGCGGCTTGAGCGCCCCCGGCAACACTGTGACCACCGCCGGCAGATCCGCCTCGACGGTCACATAATTGCCCGCCCGCTGGAGCACCGCTTCCACTCTTCCTCCCGCCGACTCGCTGACTCGCCGACTCGCTACCTGCCAGGCCCCGACGATCTGGGGCCAGCCTAGCGCCTCGGCCAGCCGGGGTCCCAGTTGGCCCTGGCCGGTGTCGAGCGTCGTCGCGCCGGTGAGAAGCAAATCGGCCCCGCCCAGTTTCTCCACCGCTGCTGCCAGCACATCGGCCATGACCGCGTCGCCGTAAGGTGGGTTGGCAACTCGTCTCGTGGTCAGGTAAACCGCGCGGTCGGCCCCCATCGCCAGCGCCTGGCGGAGCACGTCGTCATTGGGCAGCGGGCCACGGGGAAGAGCCATTACTTTGGCGTTTGTGGTGTCCTTGATGCGCAACGCCGCCTCCAACGCGCACTTGTCGGCCGGCTGGAGCACGTATTCCTCACGATTGACAAAGATGCGGCCGGCTTTCCCTTTGACCACGATGCCGCTGGGGTCGAGAACTTGGCCCAGAATCACGACAATTTGCATTAGTATCCCTCCCATCTACGGTCTGATCCGCACGCCGTGCTGGCGAAAGATGTTGGACGCAATGACAATGCGCTGGATCTCGTTGGTGCCCTCAAATATCTCGGCGATGCGGGCGTCGCGGAAATTGCGCTCGACGGGATAGTCCCGGCTGTAGCCCAGCCCGCCGTGGATCTGCAACGCCGTATCAATCGCGCGGGAAGCCACCTCGGAGCCGTACATCTTGCACATCGCTGCCAGTTGGGTGAAGGGCTGACCGGTGTCCACCATCCAGGCCACCCGGTAGACCAGGCTGCGCAGCGCCTCGATCTCTGTGGCCATGTCCGCGATCATCCACTGCACCGACTGCTTGTGGGCCAGCGGGGCGCCGAACTGCTTGCGCGTCTTGGCCCAGTGGATGGACGCTTCCAACGCTGCTTCGGCCCCGCCCAGACAGGCCGCGCCTAGTGTCAAGCGGCCCATATCGAGCGTTTTCATGAAACTGATGAATCCCTCTCCCACCTTGCCCAGCACATTCTCGTGTGGCACTCGCACGTCCTCGAAAACCAGTTCCGCCGTAGAACTGCCCCGGATGCCCATCTTGTTTTCGTGGGTGCCCACTTTGAAACCGGGGGTGCCAGCCTCGACAATGAAGGCAGTCATGCCACCATGGGCACCCAGCGTCGGGTCGGTGACCGTCATGACGGTCACGATTTCGGCGAAACTGCCATTGGTGTTAAAAGTCTTGGTGCCGTTGATGATCCATTCATTCCCATCACGCACGGCGCGGGTGCGGATGGCTGCTGCGTCGGAGCCGGCGTCAGCCTCGGTCAGCACGAAAGCACCGATCTTGGCCCCTCGCGCCAGGGGCATCAGGTATTTCTGTTTCTGCTCCTCGGTGCCATCCAGGTAAATTGACATGGCGCCAATGCCGATGTGAGCGCCAACGTTGGTCGCCGTGGAGGTGCAGATGCGGCCCAGTTCCTCCATCAGGATGCAGTAGCCAGTCTCGCCGGCCCCCATTCCACCGTACTTTTGCGGGAAGCATACGCCCAGCAAGCCAATCTGGGCCAGTTTTTTCAGCGTCTCGAAGGGCACCCGCCCCTCGCGGTCAATCTCCGCTGCTATGGGGGCCACCTCGTTCTTGGCGAACTCGCGGATCATCCGCCGCAAGGCGACGTGTTCTGGTGCAAACGTGAAATCCATCTCTCACCTCCTACGGCGTGATCTCGATGTCCTTCTGGGCCAGCAGATGCCGGGCGACGATGAAACGCTGGAACTCGGATGGCCCACAGAGCAGGCTCAGCGCGCGGGCGTCCCGGTACTTGCGGGCCATCGGATAGTCCTCCATATAGCCATAGCCACCCATCACCTGCACCATACGGTTGGTGACGCTGCGGGCCACCTGCGCGCCAAAGGTCTTGACCACTGCCGCGTCGTAGGTCAGGTCGCCCCCCTGGTCGGCCAGCCAGGCGGCGTGGTAGACCAGGTAGCGCAGCGCCTCGACCTCGATCAGGCTGTCGGCCAAATAGTTCTGGATGGCCTGCTTTTTGGCAATGGGGACGCCGAACTGGACGCGCTCGCTGGCGAACTGGGCGGCCGTGTCTACTGCCGCCTCCGACACGCCCAGCCCGGCCGCTGCCAGCGCAATCGCCATGCGATCCAGCGCTCGCTGCGCAATATCCCAACCCTGGCCTTCCTCACCAAGCCGGTTGGCGGCTGAGACACGACAGTTCTCCAGGTAGAGCGTGTTGATGGCGACCCCGCGCAGGCCCAGCGTCGGCTCGCGATAGCCCACCGTCAGGCCAGGCGTATCTTTCTCGACGATGAAGGATGTGATGCCATCAGGCGCGGCCGCAAAGACGAGGTACAGCCCGGCAATGGAACCGTTCGCCACCCAGGTCTTGACGCCATCGAGCACGTAGCCGTCACCGTCGGGCGCAGCGCGGGTCTGGAGCGCCGTCGCGTCGCTGCCGGCGTCGGGCTCAGTGAGCGCAAAGGCACCGATGGCCTCGCCGGCCGCCAGCAGCGGCAGGTATTGCTCCTTCTGCGCGTCGCTGCCGTGGACCAGGATGCTCATCGCCACCAGGCTGACGTGCGTCGCCAGCGTCACAGCGGTGGACATGCAGTCCCCGGCCAGTGTCTCGACGAGCAGGGCATAACTCACGTAATCCAGTTCCGCGCCAAAATAGTCCTCCGGCAGCGTCGCCCCCAAGAAACCCTGCTGGGCCGCCTTGCGCAATGCGCCCAGAGGCGGCTTTTCCTCGTGGTCCAGTTCCTCCGCTCCGGGCGCGACCTCTTTGGTGGAAAAGTCCCGGAACATGGCACGGAACATTTCTTGTTCTTCGCTGAGGGTAAAGTCCATAGCCAGCCCTCCTGTCCACGGGCGTATGGTATATGTCGTAGGGGCGCGGTCACCGCGCCCCTACCCAGTTACTTGTCCTTGAACTGCGGATGCCGCTTCTCGAGGAAGGCGCTCACGCCCTCGCGGATGTCCTCCGTCTCGGCCAAACCGACGAACTGCTCCTTCTCGATCTCTAGCCCTTCCTCGATGGTGACGGCCAGCCCTTCGGTGATGGCCCGCATCGCGGCGGCGACGGGGAACTTGGACTTGGAGACGATTTTTCGCGCCAGTCCCCGCGCCTCCTTGAGCACCGCCCCGGCCGGCACGACCTTGTTGACCAGTCCCAGCCGGTAGGCCTCCTGCGCGGTGATCATGTCACCAGTGAGGATCGCCTCAATAGCCTTCCCCTTGCCGACGATGCGGGCCAGTCGCTGCGTGCCGCCCCAGCCGGGGATTAGCCCCAGGTTGATCTCGGGTTGCCCCATCCGTGCCCGGTCGGAGCAGATGCGCACGTGGCAGGACATGGCCATCTCCAGCCCACCGCCCAGGCAAAAGCCGTTGATGGCAGCGATGATTGGTTTGACGGCTTTCTCAATTTTGAGGTTGAGCCCCTGTCCGCGCTCGATGAACTCGCGGGCGGCGGCATACCCGTCCTCGGGCTTGTCCAGCAGCGCCTTGATCTCCGGGATGTCGGCTCCGGCGACAAAGGCGTTGGTGCCGCCACCGGTGATGACGATGGCCTTGACCTCGTCGTCGGCCAATAGTTCGTCAATCGCCTGGTCTAGTTCGGTCACCACCTGCTTGTTGAATGAATTGACCGGCGGGTGGTCAATTGTTAGCACTGCAATTTTATCTGTAATCTCAGTTCGGATATACTGCCATTCGGCCATTGTTCTCTCCTTTTTCCCAATCTACCATCCTATGCGTATTCGTGGAATCCTTTGCCTGTCTTTTCCCCCAGGTGCCCGGCGCGGACGCGCAACTTGAGCGGGCGGGCAGGACGGAAGCGGGGCCCTAGTTCTTGTTCCAATGTCTTCAGTGTCTCCAGTACCACGTCCAGGCCGATCTTGTCGGCAATGACCAGCGGGCCAACCCGCTCGCCACCGTAGGTCATGCCTGTACCGGCGACCATCGCCATGTCAATGTCGGTGATACTGGCGATGTGCTCCTGCACACACAGCGCGGCCTCGTTGATGACGGGGTACATCAGCCGCTCAGGGCTGAATTTTGTACCGGTGGGCACCGCACCCGACGCCTGGAGTTCCTTGATCATCCCATTGACCACGTCCGACTCGCCGCCGGGATGGTCGTAAAAGCCGTTCCCTGTCTTTTCGCCGAAACGCCCGGCCTCGATCAGTTTGGAGAACAGTGGCGCCGGCGTCATACGGTCGCCGTATTCGCCGTACAGATAGGTACCCACGTGGCTACAAACGTCAATGCCCAGCATGTCCATCAGCGTGAAGGGCCCCATCGGCATACCCCACTCGACGATGGCCTGGTCAATCTCCTCCGCCGTCGCCGCTCCTTCTTCCAGCGCCAGAACCGCCTCGTTGAGATAGGGCATTAGCAGCCGGTTGACCAGGAAGCCGGGGCACTCTTGCACCACGACGGGGATTTTGCGCAGACTTTCAGTGAACATCACCACGTCGTCAACCGTCTCCTGGCTGGTGTCGAGGCCGGGGATGACCTCGACCAGTTTCATCACGTGGGCGGGGTTGAAAAAGTGCATGCCGATGATCTTGTGGGGCTTGCCCGTCGCCGCGCCCATCTCGGAGATGGAGAGCGCCGAGGTATTGCTGGCAAAGATCGCCTCCTCTGGGCAGACCTCCTCCAGTTCCTTGAACACGGCCTTCTTGATGCCGATCTTTTCGGGCACGGCTTCGATGACGATGTCCACGTCCTCAAACTCGTCGTAGGTGAGTGTCGGTGTCACCAGGTCGAGTTTGGCCTGCATATCGCCCGCGCCCATCTTGCCCTTGTCCACCCGCCGCTGGTAGATGGAGCGAATCGTCTCCATCCCCTTGTCGAGCATAGCCTGATCAATGTCTTTCATCACCACCGGCAGGCCCGAGTAGGTGATGACCTGGGCGATTCCGCCGCCCATCGCTCCGGCGCCGACGACTCCTGCTTTGAAGATGTACATTTCGTTACCTCCTGTTTCTCAATTTCCCAACCTTACCACGTGGGCAGGGGTATCGCCGCCTCCGGGTTGTCGAGGCGCACGAAATAGACCCACTGATCGGGGTATTTCTCGAACGCGGCCCGGTCGGCCTGGCCCAGCGTCAGGCCCACAAAGTAATCGCCGCTCTCAGGTTCGACGGCCACTACCCCCTCTTGGCCTTCCAACTTGTCCTTGACACTCTCAAAGACCGCTTGCCCTTGGGCAACGAACGCTGCCCGTGCTTTCTTGTCCTGCCAAATAGATATGTCCGCCATAATCCTTCCTCCTTGATTTGTGTACGGGCGCGGTAACCGCGCCCCTACTTGCGCTCAATAATCATCGCGCCACCCATCCCGCCGCCCACGCAGGCCGTGGCTATGCCCAGCGTCAGGTCGCGCTTGATCATCTCGTACAGCAGCGTGACCACGATGCGCGTGCCCGTGCAGCCCACAGGATGGCCCAGCGCGATGGCTCCGCCGTTGACGTTGACCTTATCCCAATCCCAGCCCTGCTCCTCCAGTTCGATGCCCACGGCTAGCGACTGCGCGGCAAAGGCCTCGTTGAGTTCGACCAGTTCAATGTCGGTGAGTTTCAGGCCCGCGCGCTTGAGCGCCATAGGCACAGCGTAGGCTGGACCGATGCCCATAATGTCCGGCGGTACGGCAGCGTAAGCGTAACTGCGAATGGTGCACATCGGCTCCAGCCCCAGCGCCTGCGCCTTCTCGGCCGTCATCACCACCACCGCCGCCGCGCCGTCAGAGATGGGGCAGGCGTTGGCCGGAGTGACAGTGCCGCCTCTCTTGAACACTGTTGGGTAGAGAGCAGCCTTTTGCACCGTCAGGCCCGGGTTGATGCACTGGTCCTCCATAATATCCTCGTAAGCCACCTCCTGACCGGCGACTTTCTTGGACACCCGGAAGGGGACAATCTCGTCCCGGAATTTGCCCATCCGCGTGGCGCGGAAAGCCTTCTTGTGGCTTTTCACGGCAAACTTGTTCTGTTCTTCCTGGCTGAGGTTGTACATCAAGCCCAAGTTCTCGGCCGTAAAGCCCATAATCTGTCCGCAGACAGGGTCGGTCAACCCCTCCCACAGGGTATCCACAAAAGTGTCGTGGCGCAGTTTGAGGCCCCAGCGAGCGCCGCGCACGCAATACGGCGCGGTGGACATGCTCTCCGTGCCACCGCACAGGAACACCTCCCCATCGCCGGCCTGGATGGCCTGGTAGGCCATGCTGATGGACATCATGCCCGATACGCAGTTGCGCTGGATGGTGCAGCCAGGCACGTGCACGGGCACGCCGGCCATCAACGCTGCCACACGGCCAATGTTGGCCGCGTCGCTCTGCTGGCTGATGCAGCCCAGGTGGACATCGTCAATGATGTTGGGGTCAATCCCAGCCCGGTTAATGGCCTCTTTGAACACCGCTGCAGCCAGGTCTTGCGCCGTGATAGTGCGAAAGACACCGCCGTGGCTGCCAATGGCAGTACGACATCCGCTGACGATAACAACTTTTTTCATGCTGACCTCCTCTAGTTTTTACCTGTAACGTAGAACACGGATTTGCAGGATTAGCGGATTAAGATCTTGGCCGACATCCCCTAGTTTTTTGCCTGCAACCCCTCAATTACTACATCCAACGCCGTTCGGTATAGTGACCCTCGATCCATCCCCACTATCTCCCGGCGCAGCGGATGCTCCATCAACTGCAGCACGCCGTTCATCGTCGCCCAGAGGATGCTGGCCGCCTGGCGCACGTCGCAGCAGTAAAACAATCCCTCGTCAATTCCCTGCTGAACCGCCCGCATCACCATCTCTAGCCCTTCCAGGCTGGCAGTCAACACCTCCTGGTACCTCTCTGGCGTCACTGACTCCTGAAAGTGTCCTCGATCCATGGCCATCAACAGGCGGAAATACTCGGGCTCCTGCTCAAAGAAATGCAGATAGGCTCGGCTCAGTCGCCGCAGTCGCTCGTCGGCTGGGAGTGATTCGTCCGCCGCATAAGCCTGCTCCAGTTCACCGACCAGTTCATCCAGCCCCTCTAAAAGCACAAGAGCAAGGATTATCTCCTTGCTCTCAAAGTACAGGTATACGGTGCCCTTGCTGACCTCTGCCCGGTCGGCCACGTCACCCACGGTAGCGCGGTGGAAGCCATGCTCGAAAAAGACTTCACGGGCCGCGTGGAGAATGGACTGTCGCCGTTCCTCCTTTTCTCGCTTGCGACGCGCCCTGGTCGTCACACAGACACTCCTTGTGCTAACCCATGGTCATTAACTGACTCGCGGTCATTATATAACGAAAAGGTGACTCTGTCAATAGCCCGTGTTCGTATTACGGCGACCAAACCCCCAGCCCGTCGAACCCCTCGCTGAACGAGAGTAGGCCAGAACCAGGGCCGCAGGCTCGAGTTGTCAATCGTGCGCTGGATCCAGCCATCGTCGAAAAAGTTAGAGACGAGGCCCAACCGGTAGCCGGCAGCGCGCAGCCGTTCCAGCGTCTCAAAGGTATCAGGGAACGGCTTCCACAATGTCTCGCCGTAGGCCAGTGAGACCCGTATCCCCTCGTCAATCACCGCTTCCGGTACGCCGGCGTAGCCAAAATCGGCCAGCGTGCGCCGCAGCGTTTGGTGGCCGGTGATCTCGATCCAATCCTGCCTCGCTTGCTCGTAGGCGGCGTCGAGATTGTCCACGTAGATGGAGGCAAAAGTGGCAGCGTCCAGTCCCACACCCTGCTCGTGCAGGTATGCGGCCAGGTCGTGCGCCCCACGCAGCAACATCTCCCACATGTCCACGTCAAAGTGGAGCAGCGTGTTCCCCAGGTCAAAGATAATACCTTTGTGATTTATCCTCTCCACCAATCCACCAACTATTGCCCGCGCACGTGCTCCTGATAACGCTGCGCGGCGCCCTTGATCTCTGCGTAGGCTTCCTCGAGCCCGTCCCATCCCTTGCCCATGACCTCGCCGCTCTCCAGGTCTTTGTACACACTGAAAAAATGCGCCATCTCGTCCAAAAAGTGCGGCGGTACGCCGTCCAAAGAGTGGTACTCTTTGAACAGCGGGTCGGTGTGGGGCGCGGCCAGGATTTTGTCGTCGAGTTGCCCCTTGTCTATCAGCCGAAAGACCCCCAACGGGCGTGCCTCGATGACGCAGCCGGCAAAGGTGGGCTCATTGGTCATCACCAGCACATCAAGCGGGTCGCCGTCGGCGTGCAGCGTCTGGGGGATAAAGCCATAGTCGCCGGGGTAGTGCAGCGACGAAAAGAGCACCCGGTCCAGTTTGACAAAGCCGCCTTCCTCGTCGTACTCGTACTTGTTGCGCGACCCCTTGGGGATCTCTACGACCACATAGATGATTCTGGGCCAGTCCGGCCCCGGCGGCAGTTCGTGCCATAGGTTCATTGATTACTCTCCTTGAATTTGAAACACATCCCCCTGCTCCGGCACTGCCACGTCGCGCACGCCCAGTTGTTTCAACCCATCGGCCAGCGCCTTTGCTGGCTCGGGGTCACCGTGTACGACGAAAGCGTGCCGCAGGTCGTGGGCGATGGGCTTTACCCAGTCCAGCAGACCGTTCCGGTCGGCGTGAGCGCTGTAGCCGTGGATGGCCTCGACGCGGGCGCGCAGCGGGTACTCCTGGCCAAATATCTTGACCACCTTCTGCCGCTCGACCAGCCGCCGGCCCAGCGTGTGCGGGGCCTGCCAACTGACGATCAGCACAGTGTTGCGCGGGTCGCTGATGTTGTGCTTGAGGTGATGTTGAATCCGCCCCGCCTCGCACATTCCCGAGGCACTGATGATGACTGCCGGGCCCTCTAGTTTGTTGAGCGCCTTGGAGTCTTCCGCGTTGCGGATGTAGCGCAGCCGGTCAAAGCCAAAGGGGTCGGGATGGTGGTCCTGGGCGATGAACTCGCGCAGTTCCTCGTCGTAACATTCGGGGTGCAGCCGGAATACCCCAGTCGCATTCACCGCCAGGGGGCTGTCCACAAAGATGGGCATGTCTGGCAGTTGGTGCGCGCTCGCCAGCCGGTGCAGGCTGTAGACGATCTCTTGCGTGCGGCCGACGGTAAAGGCGGGAATGACGACCTTGCCGCCGTGGCCGCACGTCTCGTCGATCAGAGCACGCAACCGCTGCTCGGCCTCCTCGTGGGGTGGATGCAGCCGGTTGCCGTAGGTGGATTCGATGATGAGCACGTCGGCGGGCGGCGCGGGGGTGGGGTCGCGCAAGATTGGCATATCCTGCCGCCCCAAGTCGCCGCTAAAGAGCAGGCGCGTCTGGCGCTGGCCTTCCTCGATCTCTAGCAGGACGATGGCCGAGCCGAGGATATGCCCCGCATCGAGGAGCGTACACCGCACGCCCGGCGCGACCATCACGGGCCGGCCGTAGCCCACGCTGATAAAGTGCTCCAGGCTGGCGATGGCGTCGGCGTGAGTGTAGATCGGCTCGACCGGCGGCAATCCCTTGCGGGCGCGTTTCTTGTTGACGTAGGCGACGTCGTGCTCCTGGATGTAGGCCGAGTCGCGCAGCATGGCTGAACACAGGTCTCGCGTGGCAAAGGTGCAGTAAATGGATCCCTGGAACCCGTTGCGCACCAGGTTGGGAATGTTGCCAGAGTGGTCAATGTGGGCGTGGGAGAGAATCATCACGTCCACGCTCGTCGCGTCAAAGGGCAGGTCACGGTTGCGCTCGAAACTCTCCCGCCGTTTGCCCTGGAACAGCCCGCACTCGAGCAGGATGCGGCTGCACCGGCCTGAAGAGCCGGTGTTGGAAACCGAGATGAGGTGCTGGGAGCCGGTGACGGTTTGTGCTGCGCCGAGAAATTGTATCTCCATTGTGTCAGTTTACCTCGCTGTGTTGGTAGGTTGGGAAATTAGGAAATTGGTAGACTGGGAGGCTGGTCAATTCACCGATCTACCAACCTGCCAGCACTCTCATAATCGCCTCCCCATACGCCTTTCGCTTCCACGGGCCTAGTCCCTCGATGTGGTTCAGGTCATCAAGGGTGCGGGGATTCTGCTTGGCCAGTGCCCACAGGACGGCATTGCCGACGACGACATCGGCATCCACCCCGCGCGCGGCCGCCACTTGCTTGCGCCAGACGCGCAGCGCTTGGAAGCGCGCCACCTCCGCCTCGGAATGGCGTGGAGATGAGTGAGGGTGCTTGGG
>CAYQTW010000059.1:8159-11784 GCA_964420485.1 uncultured Anaerolineales bacterium | reverse complement strand
ACCGATCATGGCTCTATCGAGTTCTGTACACACCGGCCAGTTCAAGTACGCCTCCCAATATGCCAAACAGCAACGTCACGCTAAAAACGACCAGCGAGAGGGCGACTGCGCTTGCAGCCGGCACACCGTATTGCCCCAGGAGAAACACGAACAACCCCTCACGCACACCCAGACCCGCTATGGTGATCGGCAGGATCTGTGCCAGTGTGACCAATGCGACGATCCAGACGTAATCCCCAAAGCCAACTGAGATTCCCAATACCCTGCTCCCGGCATAATAACTGAGGGTCACAAACAGTTGATAAACCACCGACCCGACAACGCCAAGAGCAATGAAATGCCTGGCCTGAGCGTATTCCTGAACCAGGTCACACATCTGGTCAATCTGGCGCACCAATGGATTTGACGGCCAGCGTGTGAGCAAGCCATATTTTATTTGTTCCATCCAGGCAGATGGTCGCCGGTGAAACAAAACTCCTCCGCCAATGATCAGCGCAATGATAGTCCATCCTGTCCACGACAACCGGACCCCTTGCCAAGTCAAGCCACCTCCAACAAGTTGGACACCAAATACCAATATGACCGAGAACAACGCCACCAGGCGATCAATGACGACGGAGAGAAATGTTTTCCTCATCACGTGGTAGCGCGTGCCTACTCTAGCCGCGCGAACCGCATCACCGGCCAATCCTGTGGGGACGAACAAACCGTAAAAGAGACCCACGAGGGAATCAATGACCAACTCGCGAAATGGTGGTTTCAGTCCCAGAGGTACAAGTAAAGTCTGCCAACGCCAGACGTAAACGAGCCATCCTAACCCGGCAATGGGAATGAGCCAGAGATATAGTCTTGGACCGTATTGGGTAATGATGCGCTGGAATTGCGTCCAGTCAATTCTCCATACCAGGAGAACCAAAAGCCCAGCCGCGATACACATTCGCAGGGCAAACAGGAGCGATCGCTTGAGCCTTGGGTCTATTTGCTGAGGAAACCGGGGGAGAATGGCGCGCGCCGGACGATGTCCAACAGACTCTCCGGCACACAGTCCTGACACACTTTCATCGGGCGCCGGCCCATCCGGTGTGCCCGACGAAATTGCTGGTACTTTTTGCTGTTCCATATTTCGTCAAAATCTTTCTCAAATATGCTCCCGCCCATGTCCATTTTTATAGGCGCAAACGTACAGCACGGACGCACGCTGCCATCCGCAGTGATATACGCCGAAAACCAGGGCAGGATACATCTCTTGTGCAACATTTCACGGGCGTCATATTTTCGCCAATGATCGGGCAGGTCTGCCAATAGTTTCGTCAGGTTCGTTTTCACCCCCAGTTGCCGCGCAATCACCTGACCTTTTTCCAGGGCTTGCTCGAATTGTTCGTAGGGGACACCGGCGATCAGTTGTTGCGTGCGTTCTTCAATGGCCGTCAGTTGCAACATTTGGAAAAAGGCAACGTCCACACCTAAATTATGGGCCAGTCTGACAAAGTCCGCCACCTCGTGCAAGTTGGCTTTGTTGACCACAAAACTGATCCGGGTGTTAGGCTTGCGGCTGTTCAATTCGGATTTCACCCGCAACAGCAGCCGCACCCCGTCCAGAATTTGATCAAAAAAATCCTGCCCGCGTACCGCTTGGTAGGTCTCTGGTGATGTCGAATCAATAGAGACGTCAATTAAATCCAGCCCGCTGCGAATCAGTTCGGCTGCCTGCTCCTCTGTGCGTAACAGGGTGAAGTTACTGGTCGTGTTGACCAAAGCCCCCTTTGACCTGGCGTAGGCGATCATTTGCGGCAATGCCCTATTCAGCAGTGGTTCACCGTAGCCGCTGAGGGTGATTTTCCTGGGTTTTATTTCGTCAATGATGCCTCGAAACTCTTCCAAACTCATCGAGCGAGGGTGCTTGATCACCTTGGAGTGCGCGCAGAACGAACAGTTCATGTTGCACCTGTCCGTAGGCTCAATCTGAAGATGAATAGGGTAGGCGGGGACCTTTAGCGGTTTGAGCGCAACCATCGCTAATGCTGTCAAATAACGAAGCATAACTTTATCCCTCATCTATTTTTGCCGGCTTGTGAGCAAATGCCAACAAGCGGTATGGTAAACCAATCAACTGACTGAATGTCTCTAGCGCCTTGAGGCCAATCGCCATCCCAGACTGGTCGCTCACTTCGCCTTGGTGTCCGGGGTCGTATTTGATCCGGTGTACCGCATCTACGGTGTATCCAGTGCGGCGCAAGGCCACTGGCAGAGTTACGTGGTCAAAGAAACAGACGTGATTGGTCCCAAACACGGTGTCGGCAGGCGTGCGGATACGTCCACCGGTCAGATGGTATAGAGCCAAGGACAACTGGACGATGAGCGAGCGATGATTGGGTGTGTAAACAACCAGTAACCCGTCGGGCCGTAATAGTTGCCGCGCCGTATTCAATAACCCTAATGGATCGGGAACGTGTTCTATCAGGTCTATCATCGTGATCGCGGCGAACGACTCGGATTCAAAGTGCTCGACGTTCAACTCGCCGGCAATGACGGGGATACCAAACTCCTCCCGCGCGTACCTGGCAAAGTTGGGATTCAACTCTACTCCATAGGGAGTGAAACCGAACGCGCGGCTTTGGTCGAGCATGGCACCCGTAGCGCAACCCACATCCAACAATCGCTGTTCGCTATTTGTTGCAGGGCCTATCCGCCGATGAATTTCCTCGAGTACATACGAATACAACCTGATCTCGGCCGAATTCTCATCATACCCCTTTAGTACAGGCCCAAAGTAGAATTCAGTTTCTTTTATCGTGTATTGGTAAATCTCCTCAAGCGCATTCAGTGATTGCTGAGTGGATTCCTTATATAGAAATTGGCAGTCTGTACACTGATGGATCATGCCAGCAAGGGTGTTTATGCGAGGAGGCACATCCCTGCAATCATATATTACACGGCTGCTATCGGAACCACACAACGGGCAAACGATCATTGGGCTTGTCCTGATTGTACCTTTTGAGCCATCAGAATAATCGGGGTGAAAAGATCCAGTTCACGCCCCATCACCCGAATCAATTTAATCATACGCAGGCGACGGGCCCAACGAACCATCTTTTTCAACCGTCTCAACTCGGACCACTCGGAAAAGTCCAGCGTCTCCAGGCGACGCTCCCAGACCTCGACGCCCCACGACTTGATCTGAAGCGGCAGATCTTTTACGATCCGCCGCAACTGGGCCGGTGTCAACAACTGCAATGTGTCAACAAAGTCTGGCTGTCTCCCCCATAGCCGCACGTATAGTTTAGCTAACCATCTCGGGCTACGCGGTATCCAGGGAATATTGTAGTGCCCCTCCCAGACCGAACCGTAATTCGGCGCGACAAAGTGAATGTATCCACCTGGTTTGAGCACGCGCGTGGCTTCGGTTAAGACGAGACGCGGGTCCCGCACGTGTTCCAGCACCAGGAATGAGCAAACAATATCAAACACGCCATCCGCAAACGGCAGTCGCTCGCCCAACGCCTGCGCGATTTGAAAGGTTTCGATACCATAGTGGCGCAAGACTGATTTGCTGACCTCGCAGTTGAATTGCTCAAGTTCTATGCCACAAGCCTGGATGCCCCCGGCGATTGCCACCGATTGTAAG
>CAYQTW010000059.1:0-8149 GCA_964420485.1 uncultured Anaerolineales bacterium | reverse complement strand
GACCAATGCCGCTGCCGATCTCTAACAGATGCTTGCCCGTCGCAGGCTTGCCGATCAATTGCTCCATCAAAGCCAGTTGTTCGCGCACGCGGCGTTCGTCGCCGATCTCCTCGGCTGCCCGACGAGATGACATCATGTTGACACCGGCATACTCGGCGCAAAAGTGCTCCTCAATGCGCTGCAAGACCTCTTCTGGCAAAGTCACGGTGTCTTTTGCCCTCGCACGATAAAGTCCGACGTACTCCGAAACCGGCCCGTGCGCTTGGCCAGCACCTCAAAACTCAGACCCAGGCTGGTGTATATCTGGCGCATCTCGTCAATGGAAAAAAAGTGCTTGACCGGCGCAAAGAACCAGTCCTCGGCCTGTGCTTCGACGCTGGTGTTGTCGTCCCGCAGGTTGATCATGTCGCGCCGCCGCTCCAGGAAACGGACGAACGCACCAATGGAGCGAATGAACAAACGGCGGGGGAAAAAAGGCATGTACAGACATACGTACCGCGACAGTTCGTGCAAGGGCGTCAACCAGGTCTTGAGATACACGGCGATGATCAAGTAACCACCTGGACGTAGAACGCGCACCATCTCGCTCATCGTTCGCCGCGGGGCGACAGCGTGATCTACTACACCCCAACTGTAGACCAGGTCAAATGTCTCGTCATCAAAAGGCAATCGTTGGAGGTCACTTTGAGAGAACGTTACGTTTGTTCGGCCTACCTCCGATGCCAAATGACGAGCCGTTTGTAGAGAGCCTCCACTCAGGTCAACTCCTATGGCTATGCGGGCTCGCTCGGCCAACGCCAGGGTGCAAACCCCACTTCCCGCGCCTGCATCCAGTGCGCAATACATGGGCACGTCAGGGAGCAGCGAAAAAACGTGCTTCCGAGTGCGCTCATGGTCAGGGACATTGCTGGGCCAATACGAGTCGTAGAAAGCCTGGGTCTCTCGCGTGCCTTTTTCCATTCCTACTCTACAACGCCACTAATGTCGCTCATAGAGCTTTTATTCCTACTAACTCTTGTAAAGTTTGCCGTCCCAGGAAACGTTGTACTGCAAAGATCGGCGCTAACGCCAGTTTGAGCAAGATGCCATGGATATCACTGATGGGAAACTCTCGCTTGGCATGATGCACAATCTGGAGACCAGACTGTCTTACTAACTGGGCCAGTGTAGCTTGAGTGAAATAAAACTCGTGATAAGGGATATACAACTTTTTTTCGAGCAGGCCAAGGGCCCGAGTGCCCAATAGGCGGTAGAGCGTAAGTCCAATGGTGTTGACGAGCGCATCGTGTTCTGAGGTAGAAATATAAACTTTCCCGCCATTCCGTAGCAGTTGGTATACTTTACTAAGAAAAGCGGCAGGATCGGCAACATGCTCAATGACATCCACCATAATGATGAAATCAAAGCTTGCCCTGGGGAGTTTTAACTCGGTAATTTGGCCCACCAGGACTTGCAAGCCATACTCCTCGCGCGCGATGCGTGCAGCGTGATGGGACACGTCAACACCTAATCCAACCATCCCAAACTCATCACGCGCCACTGTCAGTAATGACCCCGTGTCGCACCCTATATCCAGAATCCGGGCACCCTTCACAGTACAACCCTCAGTAAGCATGTTTAGCAAAGCACGTTTTTTAGCTACAAAGCTATCCTGGCTGAGGTCACGCTTATCAAAATAGGGGTCGTTGAAAAACTCGGGATCGTTGTGGAGGCGAGCCAGTTGTTCAGGTAACCGAGGAGGAAAAACGCGCACGAGACCACATCGCGGACAACGGACGATGCTCCCAAAACTTGGCCGACAAAGCTCAACCATCTCCATTGACCTTTTACAAAGTAAACACAAAGTCTGAATGGCCATACAACTCACCCTCAATTCCAGTCAAAAAATTCCATGCCATAATTCTAGGAGAAACCATTCTACCATAATCCAGGCATGCGTCAATCGCTAACGGTGTGCCCTGCAACTTGTTCCGTGGCTATTCTTCCTATTCCTAAATCGCATCGAATTGGCAAGGACGAAGCGTTTCGTTTCAAGGCTCTTGGTGCTGCTTTCACTTGCGAGCCACAGCGACAAAGTTCAAGGCGAACAATTTACCTCGATCCACGACGTTATCTATGGCCACGAACAGGCGACTCAAGAACCGGTTAAAAAATAGCACCTGCTTGACAAGCCCGGCCGGTTTTTCGGGCAACAAGGCCAGGTAGACGCTTTGGGGGACGCTGCCCAGCAGGGAAAATGCCCCTCCGGCTGGCTGTACCTCGATCTGTTCAAAACCCGCCTGGCGCAACAAGAACGTCAATCCATAATTGGTATAGCGGTAGTAATCTTCAGGGGCGGCGTGGATGTACGAAAGGTGAGGAGCGGACAGGATCAGGACTCCTCCAGGAGAGAGGATACGGTATGTTTCTGCCAACAGTCGCCAGGGTTCTGGTGTGTGCTCCAGTACCTGGGAGCAAAAGACTGTATCGAACTCGTTGGCGGCGAAGGGGAGTTGGCGCCCATCCGCCAATGCGTCCAGTGTGGCGTTGTGAGGTTGGATGTCAACACCAACGTACACATCGCCACATTGTTCCAAGACAGGACGGTATGTCCCAAACCCGGCTCCCAAATCGAGTATCTGGCCTGATGCGTGCCGTTCGATTACCGGCAGCAACGTCCGGGTCAGGCTATGATGCGAAGATGTCAGGGTGAAATAATCAACCGTGCCTGCTCTGGCGTTGGCAAACCGGTTCCATCGTGCTTTTAGACCTCGCATGTGGAGGCTCTCGATTCGGATGTGGACAACACAGTCTGGTACAGCGCGTAGTAAGATTCCGCGATCTTGCTCCAGTCCATCGTGAGTGCAATCCCGCGACTGTGTTTTCCCATCTCGATGCGCGATGATTCGTCGGTCAGCAACGAGGTGAGCGCCTCGACCAGCGCTGGCGGGTTCTTGGCCGGTACCAACAGGCCATTACGCCCCGGTTGCACTAAATCAACGCTCCCCGGCACTTTGGTCGCCACGACGGGCAAACCACAGGCCATCGCTTGCAGCAGAACCAGGGGCATACCCTCAACAATTGAAGGCAGGACAAATAGGTCCGCCGACCGCATCTCTACCGGGATCTGTTCAAACGGCAGCCAGCCGGTGAACTCGACCAATTCAGTGATGCCGCGTTGCGTCGCCTGCGCTTCGAGGTGGGGACGCATCGGCCCATCGCCCACGATTTTCAAACGCCAGTCCGTGGCCTCCTGGGTCTTCATAGTGGCCAATGCGTCCAAGAGATAAGACAGCCCCTTTTGCCGCACCACTCGTCCGACAAACAACAATCGCAACGGGCCACTTCGCTCTCTGCATGTTGGGAGGGGTGAAAAGTATTGACAATCCACCCCATTTGGAATCACCTGAATATTGACCGCCGGGATAGCCAGAAGGGAAAGAGCACGCAGTCCCTCGCTCACGGCAATCACCGCTGAGGCTGCGCTCCACACGATACGCGTCGCCGGAGCCAATATCTCTTGCAATGTCCCTACTTCTTCGGGCAGAAAACCCGGGACTTCGCCGCCGTGTAGGGTCATGATGTAGGGGATACCGAGGGTTATCTTTAGCCAGTATCCCAGGGGGCCGGTCGGAAAGCCGGAGTGGATGTGAACGAGATCAGGGCGAAATTGCCGCGCCAGTCGCCAACTGGGAATGACACTGTTGGCGACAAAGGAAAACATCTCGCAAATCGAACATTTGTAGACGTGCCGTCGCAGGACTGGGACCCGATGGACTTTATATCCGTCAATGACTTGCTGACGCGGCAATCCCTTAAAGTGAGAAGTGAGGACAGCGACTTGCACCCCCTGGCTGGCAATGTGGCGGGCAATGTAAGCCGATACATTCCCAGCCCCGCCACCCAGAGGGGGGAACTCGTAATTGACCACGAGTATGCGCATAACACCCAGATTTCTTCGAACCGACCCGTCCAGTTTCGGCCAATCTCTATTCAGGAGCCTTCTGGAAACCGTTTTGGATCGCGTCTTGTTCGTTACAAAACCACCGCCCACCATATTTGACAAGCAGCGGTGGCGCGTCGGCATAGCTTTCCATGTCTGGAAGGTAATAATACTTGTCTCCCATGCCAGTGACGACGCCTTTGATCAAACAGTCCTCGGATGGGTCCAGACACCCCTCCGGACACTTGCTCAGGGTAGGTACTGGTGTCGCAGTGGGTGGCGATGTTGTTGTTGGTGGTGGTGTCTCTACAGGGCTCGCCAGCGGAGAATGGTCAACGTCAGGAGTTGGACTCGGTCCACCCCCGCAACCCGCCAATACCATAGCCACGAGAATTGATAAAACTAATGCACCAAGTAGGTGATTTCTGCCCATACGTTTTTTTCCTCCTGAACTTTTAGTGTCAATACATCCAGCAATTGCCCAGACCTCGGAGAGTGCGATGACATTGACATTCTACCACAATTCAGGCCTCCGTCAATCACTGCGCGATGCGCCCTCAAGCGCAGCATCCTGCCTAATCCTCGCATACGCTATATACGTGCAGAATATGACGATTCCCTTGTAAAGAAATGTGTATCCCATCGGTGTGCTCCATGACGCCATCCATCAATGGGGTTCCCTCTTGCCATATCACGTCACCATTCAAAGTCAGCACTGTGGTGTTGTCGAGGAAAGGGAGTACGATTTCTCCGGTCGTGCTAACAGGTGCGGTCAACTCCAGTTCACAGTCCTCACAACTCTGGCGTTCCCAATGAACCTCGAGTTCGCCATCCTGGAGCGGCAACGAACCTGACGCATATTGCACGCCACTGAAAGCAGGTTTTACCAACCACGTGTTTGATCCTGACCGGTGTGCGCCTAGAACATAGGTGGTCAAAAACCAGGTCGGCGACCCTCCCCAGCCGTGAGACAGAGTGGAGAAGTAGTACGCATTGGTTTTGAATCCCTCCCACCAAGTCGTCGCCCCCAGATCTAACAAATGCCCATAATAGGTCTCTATGAGAGTCAGAGCTTCCGGGATGCGGCCGGCCTTACCCAGTGCCTCTAGTACCCAGAACATTCCATATATCTCCACGGTCTCGACATTGGAGGGTAATTCCGGCGTTTCCACATCGTATAATTCCAGGAGCGACGAGGCCACTTGATCCACTTCCTGCTCGGGCACTACCCCACAAGCCAGCGACCAGGCTTGTGCATGAACTGAAGGAGAGAGCGCCTCTCCCTGAAAGATGGTTGTCACGTACCGGTGTTGGTCAGGGAGATAAAGATAGGCATTGACCTGTTGTTTGACAAAATCCGCTTTTTGACGCCATGCAAGTGCGTTGGCAACATTGCCCACTGCCTCGGCAACGTTGGACGCATCCATCAATGTGCTATAGTAAAGCGCATTTAGCGCCGTTGATTGACCATAGCGGCTTTCAGGACTGCTCCAATCTATCAGTGCAGTCTCCCACCATTCGCCTAAAGGTATGTCGAGCAACCCTATGATCGGGTTCTCGTAACCCTCCAGGTAAGCCATAAACTCGCACAAGACAGGATAGACCTGTGCAGTAAACTGGACATCCCCTGTCATCCGCTGGTAGTCGTGCAGACTTTGTACCCACAGCATCCCGTAATCGAGCAGCAGGGTTCCACCACTGTTGGGCGCCATGGCCGCCGGACGCCCGTCCACGAACGCATCTGCCATAAACAGCAGGCCGCGCCGCAAGAGTTTCGTGTCACCAAAGGCCACGCGATTGATGTGGTCTTCCACGTAAGCATCGCCCCACCATTGGCCCCGCTCACGCCAGGGGGTGTCGGTATACGCATCGGTCATGTTGGGGTACAGGGTGTCAACGCCTACCTGCCATATCTCGTCCAGGCGCGCATCGGACGAATTGAACCATCCCCGCTGAACGACAGGGTACCTCTCTTCGTAGACCAGCATATTTTCGAGTCGAATGGCCCCATCTCCCCAGGCGGCGATCAGAATGTACCGGCCGGCGCGGGCATCTATGGTAGAGATGGAGCGCGTCGTCCCGTCCAGCACCCACGAATCGGTCTGATTCCACTGGGGATGAAGCGAACCGGGATAAGGCAGGGGGCGCAGGGTACCCGTCAAAAGCCGCTCGTCCCATCCGATGTCAACTATTGCCCCGGCGGGACCGGTGACTTCCGTCTCTAATCTCCCATGAACTACCCGGCCCAGGTCCAGCACCACGTAGGCCGGGGTGGTCGTGAACTCTACGGTCACTCCTCTTCCTGATGAGACCGTTATCGAGTCCGGTTGGCTTACCGGTTCAGCCAGAAGCAGTCTGCGCCCGGCGTGGACACCTTGCTGAAAAGGGAGAGGGACCGATTGTATATCTGGCGTAGAGATGTCAAAGGTCAAGCCTTGGGGAGGAACATTGGCAAACGACAAGGTGTGAGTGCCGGTTTCGATCATCACAGAAGCGATGTACACGTCGGGGCGGTGAGCATCGGCTTCTTCCCACCCCAGTCCATTGTTATCGAGTAGAACGAACCTGGATGGTGACGTTTCCGTTCCAGTAAGCGTCTCAACGACGAACTCGGCCAGTTCAAGCGCCTCAAAGGTAAAAGTGTAAGGATCGGGTGCTACCAGTTCGCCGACCGCATGCCCTGGCGACAACAGGCCGGCATCAATGACCGTGTGAGTGAAGGGCACGTTAGCCAAGAGCGGTATAGAGCGAGGCTGGTAAGCGGCTTCATCAGATAGGTCTTTGACCACCGCCACAGGCCAGTCATCGTCGGAAAAAGTTGGCGACATCCAATCCTGGGGGAGTTGTCGCAAGTCAACCAGTTCCGTCGGCCCAATCAGTCTCCAACTGTGAACAGGCACAGCATCCTGCCGCCAGGCGCCGGACAACGACGCCTTCCATTGAGGCCCCGTGCGTGCCACGACTTGGAAACCTCGATCCGTCTCTCCCTGGATGTGGCTCAACAGGAGCGGGGTGTCAGACTCGGAACGCCTGGTGTTGGGCGCCCATTGGACCAGGACGGCGATGAGGTGGTCATCCGGCTGTAACGCGCCGAGTTGGTAAACGTCGTATTCTCGTCTCATCCGTGAGAAGCGGGCAGGGCCACGCCCTACCCACGAGCCATCCACCCATACCTCGTAGCGAGTATCGGCAAAAATTGCGAGTTCCGCGTTCGCCAGTTGCTCGTCGAGGGTGAAAGTATGTCGAAACAGGCCCACTTCGTGAGATGCCGGGTTGGAGGCGTGTGCCCATACGGGATGATTCTGAGAAAAAGTGCCTGGATATACTATCAGGGGGAGATACACAGTGGAGGTCAAGAGAGAGGTAGAACCTGCCTCGACAGTCATGTCCTCGTCTGCGTGGCCGGGCAAGAGTGCGTTCCTTTTGCTCCCGACAATGGCAGCCAGAAACAGGGCCGCGAAAAGGATACCACCCAGAATCTGAAGCCGCTTGTCCAACCGTATCTCCAGGATTTACGCGGTTTGAATGAAAAGCCCAATTCTCGTGCCACCTCGACGGTGCGGTCAGTGCTGCCGTCGTCTACAACCAGGTATTCGATCTCGTCCACACCTGGGAGCACACAAGGGAGATCACGCACCGTCTGGGGGAGGGTGGCCTCTTCATTGTAGCAAGGGATCTGGATAACTAACTTTACCATCAGATGGCGCTACTCTATCATGCTTCCCGCACCCATCAACGCAGGCTTGTCGCTAAAGGTAATTTTAGCATAATGGGGGGAGAATGACAAACGAGTATGATAGAGAGTGTGCGGTGTTGCCACAGGAGGAGAGAAAAGGGGAGACGAGGAGACACAGAGACCAAGGGTTGGTCGTTCTGATAGTTGATTGGTAATCAGATAGTAACTACCCAGGTAGCGCCGAAAAAGTCAACGGATTGAGCGGATAAAAGCGGATTCAATTGTGACCGCTAAAATCCGCTAAATCTGCTCAATCCGCTGACGATTTTCAAGTCAACCTATCTGGTTTGGCGGTTTAGCAAGACTGGCTGGGTAGTTACGCGTTTTCTATCCATAGAGGCGCTTTTGGCAAGCCGCTTGGTTTCGATACGTCGCTTCGCTCCTACTCAACCGGCGCTCTCGTTCAACGCCCAATTGGGGAAGGATTTGCGCCCGCGTGTACTAGGGCACTGGCGGGGCCAGGGGTGATGTGGGTTGGGTAGCTGTGGGAG
>CAYQTW010000058.1:0-11837 GCA_964420485.1 uncultured Anaerolineales bacterium | reverse complement strand
GTGGTGCTGACGGACGCCATCCCGGCCAACGTAAAGGTACCGGCGACGGGAGGCAGCGGTTCGCCGGTCAATTCAACGTTCACCGCCGACGCAGGGGCCCAGGCCGGTACGGGAGGGTTCATAACCTGGGGGACGGTCCCCTCCATCGCCGTCGGGGCGACTCAGAGGTACACCTACACGGCAACGGTCAGCGGAACGGTCCCCGCCGGTTCGGTCCTGGTAAACACCGCCGACGTTGACTGGTCAACCCAGAGCGGGGCGACGAGTGACGAGCGCGTCTTTGACGATAACTCCGAGGAAGCGGCTTACACCGAGGATACCGACTCCGCCACTTTGAATATTGACGTGCCCCAGTTGGACAAGACGATCTTTGCCACCTCGCTGGACGCAACTGGGAAAAGTCAACACACGGCTGGAATAGATGACCTGGCGATCGGTGAGGTGGTCACATTCCACATAGTAATAACGTTCCCGGAGGGTACCACACCGGCCATCCTCACCGACACCATGCTGAACTTTGCGACTGACGATGAAGTCCTCCGGGTGTTGTCTTCGGAGGTGTTAGCCTTTGGCAGCAACGTTTCTGCAACCGGCGACAATCCGGGCGCTTCTGGAACACACACCGATCTCTACTTTAGCGATGGCATCAACGACACCGTCGAGTTCGACTTTGGCACTGTGACCAACACCCCCGATGGGGTGGTGGATGGCGGAGACTGTATCACCGTCGAGGTCGTGGCCCGGGTGGAGGACGTCCCTGAGAACACAGATGGCGATCTTCTCACCAGCCCGGCCACGTTGGATTACGACACCGGTACCCTCTCGGACGCTGTTGACGTTGAAATCGTAGAGCCGGACATAGCGATTGACAAATCAGTCGCATCCTCCACCGGCAGCACGAGTGACCTGGACGGGACAGCGCTGCTGACCTACACCATTCGCCTGACCAACACCGGCACCAGCCCAGCCTACGACGTGGTCATCACCACAGCCGTGGAGTCGGGCATCAGCGTGACCGCCCTGTACGGCGGGGACTCGCACAGTGTCCCGGTGCAGGGGCCTGGTATCCTCACCTGGACCGTTTCTGTGATGAGCAGGACCTTGCCAGGCGCCAACAACCCACTGGTGCTGACCTACACTGCCCGCATCAGCGGAGCCGTCGCCAGTGCTCCTGGTGAGACGATCCAACTGACGAACACGGTCAGCGCCACCTACTCCAGCCTGCCCGGCGATCTACCCCCCGACCAGGAGCGGGATTACGGCCCCATCACCGCTATGGCTACCGTCAGCACGTCCAATGCCAACGTGAAGAAATCGGTGGCTCCGACCAGCAGCAGTACGAATAATCTGCGCATCGGCGACATTGTCACCTACACCATCGTGGACGAGGTGCCGCCAGGCCTGGTCCTCTACTGGCCCTACCATTACGACCAGTTGCCTGTCGGCTTCCGCTACGTCACCGGCACCTTTACCGTGGTGGGTACAAACCACCTGCCCTTCGCCGGGAGTGGCCTGACCGCCACCTTGACGTCTCCCTTCGCCAGTGGGACCTATCCCAATCAGGATCGGGGTGTGCTCGGTCTGAGCGCCACGACCAATCCTACCGTCGGCCCACAATACAACAACGCCGACCGGCAAAATATTGAGTGGTGGTTCCAGACGTTGAACAACGCCGGTTTCAATACCACCGGTCTGGTGACAATCACCTTCCAGGCCCAGATCGTGGGCGAGGATTTAGATGGGGACCGAGTATGGTGGCCCGATCAACTAGGGTCCGAGAGTGAGAGCCCCCGCGTCTACCTGCTGTGGAACACGGAGGACACCGGAGCCTATACGTACACCGTGCCGGTGAACGACGATTACGCCTCGGCAACCAGTCACGTGGGCCAGCCCAACCTGACGATTGACAAAGACAGCGACCCACCACCCGGCTCCCTCATCGGCAAAGGCGACCTGATCACCTACACCCTGACCATCACCAACGACGGTCACGCGCCGGCCTACGACATCGTGGTCAGCGACACGCTGCCGCCGCCCGATCTGACGACCTACATCACTTCCACCATCGGCAGCGCCACGCCCTCGACCATCGCCTTTACCCACGAGCCGCCGGTGGGGGCCACGGACGTCATCACCTGGCGGGTGAACGATCTGTGGGGCAGCGACCTGGGCGGCGGCACGGCGGTCATCACCGTCGTGGTGCAGGTCACCGATACCATCGGCGCGGACGTGCGGCTGACCAACATCGCCGCAATTCCCTACTACGACAGTCAGCCCGGCGATGGCCCCGGCCCCCACACGCCGGACGAGCGAGAGTACACTGGCAACTTTGATAGCGTATGGCTCCAAACTATAAGGCCGTATGGTAAAAAGTTCGATACTATAACCGCTACCATCGGCGATAAAATCGTCTTCAGAGTGGAGGGACCGTGGATCACGGCCACAATCTACAACGTCGTCGCCACCGACACGGTGGACAGCCGTCTGCTGGTGGAGGGTTGCCGCGCCATCGGGGACGGCGCTCTGCCCATCGAGTGCGGTAGAATTGGACAGGTGGTCACGGGCACCTGGGGTTCGATACCACCGTTAAGCGGTGAAAAGTCAACGTTGTTCATCACGACGACGCTGCAAGACCAGATCTCGGCGACAGCCGGCGTCATCATCACCAACACCGCCGACTACCGGTGGACCGATAATCCCGATCCGGCTTCGCAAGAGTATCTCTTCTCCATCAACGTCGTGACCGTCACCGTGGCCGAGCCCAAAATCACGCTGGACAAATCGGTGCAGGTACCGCGCAATCCGGTCGGGGCGGGCGACATCGTGACCTATACCATCGTGCTGACCAACGAGGGTCAAAGTACACCCTGGGTGGCCTACGACGTCGTGGTCACCGACACGCTGCCGCCGGGCGTGACCTTTGTCGAGACCAAAGAGATCGTCGTCACCGACCCGACGACGGCCACCAAGACCTACCACGACATACGCGGAAGCAGCACGATGACCTGGTATGTGTCGCAGTTGAACGTGGACGGCCGCGCCTACATCACCTTCACCGCGCAGGTGAGCGCCGCCATCGGCGCCCGGTTGACGCTGACCAACGCCGTCAAAGAAGGCCACTACGACACCCAGCCGGGCGATGCCCTGGTTGAGCGCACGTACAACATGCCGACCGACACCGCGCCGATCCAGACCGGCGAACCGGAACTGGATTTGACCAAGACAGCTTGGCCCACGACGGTGATCGCGGGTATGCCGCTCACCTACACGCTCACAGTGACCAACGTCGGCATCGTCTCTGCCACCGAGGTCTTTATCACTGACGTGATCCCGGTCAACACCATTTTCGTCACCGCCTCAACGCCCCTGACCGGGCCTGTGCCCAATAACGACCCCGGCAGTATCATCACCTGGTCGTTGGGTATCCTTGACATCGGCATCCCGCGCACCGTCACCATGGTCGTCCACGTGCCCAGTTCCGTGCCCACCGGTACCATCATCACCAACACCGCCTGGGTCACCTGCGCCGAGGGCATCAGTGACACCGACACGATAACCACGCTTGTGAATACGCTGGCCGACCTGGCCGTGCTCAAGTCGGACGATCCCGATCCGGTGCCATCTGGTGGAATCTTGGCCTACACCCTGAACTATGTCAACAACGGGCCTTCGTACGCCCGGAACGTCTATATCACCGACACACTGCCGCTCAGCGTGACCTACGGCGGGGTGGTGAGCGTGACGCCACCACTCTTTGGCCCGACGCTGACAGTGGGACCGCCGGATCAACTCACCTGGTACACGCCCACGCTGCCGGATGGCGCATCGGGTAGTATCGTCTTTACCATCACGGTGCTCGTCACCACCACCGATCCCTTTAGCAACACCGTGGTCATCACCAGTACCACGCCCGATCCCATCACCGGCAACAACACCGCCATCGAGTGGACGGCTAAACCACTCCCTGTCGGCGGAGCCACCATGCCCTTTGTAGCAACGACTCTAGTCACTCAAGTGGGCTTGGCAGCGCTGACCGGACTGCTCCTGGCCGGCGGCATGGTCGTGGTCGGACGGAGGCGGAGGCGCTGATCCTGTGGCGCACCGCTCCCAAGAGGCGGTGCTGTAAGAACACAATGGCCCTGCTGCCCTCACGAGCAGCAGGGCCATTCCACGTCAGGGAGGTGCCAGGAAACCGGCAGGCGGGCGCCAAATTTGACAACCCGGCAGGAGCGTGGGATAATTGTCAACTGTACTTGTTTACCGTCTCGTCGGTCCGGCGCAGCGGATAGTAGCGGATAAGCGGATGGCGGTACGCCAGAAAATTGAGGCAGAGGATAACGATGCAAGATAATCGAGAGGAAAAAAACAAAAGGCTCCCGCGAGTGTTATTGTGGCTAGGAGGGATCGCTCTGGCGCTCCTGTTCCTGCTCGGCATAGCCAATCTGGTGGCGCCCAGCGCCGTGCAGCGCCTGCTCGTGGGCGCGACTTCCACGCCCTCGGCATCTTCCACCCCCGCTCCGCCAAAGGCCGCCATCGTGGACCAGACCGGCTTTTCCTTCCCCAGCCCCGAGTTCATCGCCCAGGCCCAGGCATACCTGGAGGACGCGGGATACGAGGTGGATCTCTACCCGCCGGAGGAGGTCACTGTCGAGTTCTTTCGTACTCTGCCTGACCGGGGATACCGCCTGATCCTCTTTCAGAGCCACGCCACCAGTGAAGTGTTGCTCGAGGGCGGGGGAGACGTGGGCCAGTACAATCCTCCTCCCGGCCCCTTTCTTTTCACCACGGAACTTTACGACGAGCATCGCTACATCGGTATGCAGATAGACGATCAACTGCGGGCCAGCAAGTTATTCTACGATGACTCTCCCAGACTGTTCGCCCTGGGGCCAAAATTCGTCCGCTCCAGCATGAATGGACTCTTTCCCGATACAGTGATCATCATCGGCGGTTGCCAGAGCCTGGCCGCGCCCGACCTGGCCCAGGCCTTTCTGGAGCGCGGCGCCTCGGTGGTCATCGGGTGGGATGATATGGTGGACCTGATGCACAACAACGAGGCCATGCTCCGTCTGCTCCGTGGGCTGACTGTCGAGGGGCTCTCTCCACAGGAGGCGGTGGAGGTTACCAGGAAAGAGGTCGGGCCTGATCCCACTTATGAGAGCGTCCTATCTTACCTCCCGTGACTTGTGAGCCGGCAGGTATGGAATATGGACGCCGAAACCTGGTTTTGTGGAAATAGGTTCCGGCTGGCAAAAACGCCAACAAGTTACGTGAGAGTGTCCGGTAGTAAAGCCGGTGCTTGGGTGGGAAAGAGGTAAAACGTTACTCGAGGATACGGACAATGTGGTACGCGGTGACGTCGTGGCCTATGCCCTTTAATTGCAAGCCCGTGACGGGAATGGCCTCCACCTTTCCCTCAATCAAGCCGTATGTCTCCTGGCTGACGAGCACCTGCCCGGCTCGGGCCACACTGCAAATGCGCGCTCCCAGGTTGGCCGCCTGCCCGATGACGGTGTAATCACTCCGCTGCGGGGAACCCATCTCGCCGGCAGTCAGTTCGCCAGTGGCGATGCCGACGCCGATGGGGGCTGACTCAACACCGCGCTCCCGCCAGGCCTCCATCACCGCCCTGTGCGTCACCTGCATTTCCAGGCCAGCACGCACCGCGTTCAGGGCATGGGCCGGCTGGGGAAAGGGTGCGCCAAACAGGGCCATCACCCCGTCGCCGATGAACTTGTCGAGGGTACCCCCGTGCGACAGGATCACCTCCGTCATTCGGCTGAGATAATCATTGATGAACCCAACCATCAACTCGGGAGCCGTGCGCTCGGACAGGCTGGTGGAATCTCGCACGTCAGAGTAGAGCACGCTGAGCATCAATCGCTCGCCTTTGAGAAAGTCCACGTCGGGATTGGCCAGCAGTTGCTCCATCACGCGCGGGTCTACCGAGCGGCCCAGCACCTGGCGCAGCCGGCGTCGCTCCAGGCTCTCAAAGATGGCGGTGTCCATCTGGCTGCCGATGGCGTTCAGCAAGCGCCGATCCTCGGCTCTGAAGCCTCGTGGCCCGTAGCGATTGACGACGCCCAGGACACCAATGATCTCGTCGTGCAGGATGAGGGGGATACACAGCACGGAGCGCAGCACGTCGCCCAGGTCGTCGTAGCAGACCATCTCCGCCCGCCGCAACGCCTCGTTGGCCACTCGGTCCACCACCTCGTAATAGGGTGACACCTGGAAGAGGTCATCGCGGGTAGTGGCTCGCAGTTCCAGCCGGCTCTCAGCCTGATTATACAACATAATGAAACCCATCTCGGCCTGGATGGCGGCGCGCAGTTCCTGGAGCACGCTGTTGAGCATCTCGTCAAAGGCAAGATGCTGGTCACGAAGGCGGTCCACGCGGTAGATGGTCTCGAGTTCTTTGTTGCGCTGCTCGAGATCGTGATAGGCGTATCCTTGGATCACGGCCGAATCTATCTGGCTCTCGGCGATTTTGAGCAACTCTACGTCATGCAGGTCAAAGGGGGTACGGGAGTGGGCCAGCAACAAGGCTCCCAATCGTTCCTCTGCTCCTGTGGTGGTAGAGATGGTAATAGGGACAGCCGCCAGTTGCAGGCCGTCCGGCAATTGAGCCGTGTCCGACGCCGGCAGCACCTGGTCCCTTTTCCAGATAGCAACGTCGCCAGCCTCGACGACTCGCTGAGCCAATTCACGGGTGATGAGCGGCTTTAACCAATCAAATTGTTCACTTTTATCGTTGACCGCTTTCAGTTCCATTTCCCCCGTCTCACGGTCCAGCAGGCATAGTAAACATAGTTCGGCTTGGAACTGGTTGGCCAGAGTGTTGGCGATAGCGGCCAGCATCGTCGCTGGATCGGGCATCGTGTCACGGATGTGGTCAATCGCCAGGATCAGTTCCAGTTCTTTGCGTTTCAGTTCGAGCCGCTCGCGTAAGGCTTCCGGGGTTTCCTCGTTTGTTCCCGCACCCATGACATGCTCCTCTCGCCCTGCAATGCTATACTCGTATGATGTATTATACCCGAAATTGTTGCCGAGTGCCAACTCTGCAGACCGGGCCGCCAGACAATTCGACGCGCCCGATCCGCCAATTCTGCTGATCCGTGTTCTTCCGTGTCCCCCACGCTTGACGGCCCACCGCTTATGACTATAATCGTAGTATTCGTTCAGAGGATTTGCTGTCTGGCGAATGAATTCGCGGTAACATCTGCCCAGTCGCCCTGTGGCGACTGGGACAATTTAGGGCAATCGCTTTTATATTTTGAGTCGCTCCAAACTGTCATTCTGAGGAGCGAAGCGACGAAGAATCTCCTCTTTGCGCGGCGAAATCGAGATTCTTCGCTCCCTACGGTCGCTCAGAATGACAAATGGGCAAGAGATCAGGATAAAAGCGATTGCCCTATGGGACAATCGGCGAAGGCCGATTTTGCAAGCGTTACACGCGGTTTCAACCGCCGTGTGGCCATCCCCGTGAACGCTTACTAATCGTAGAGTAGGCAGGACACTAGTAGTTTCTCTGCGAAAGGAGGTAACGACAATGACAATTTGCCCATGGCTACGACCGGAACAGGAGCATGGCCTGGGCACAAAGGGAATGCACAATGAGATTCAATGAGCAATGAGCAAAAAGGAGGAAAATGCACACGTGGAAACAGCATAGAATGATCGTTATCTCTATCTCTGTAGGCATCGCTGCACTGGCTTTGCTGCTGGTGGTGATGGGTGCCGCCGGCCCGCTCAACACAGCGTCAGCGAGCGAGCCTGTCCGGCCTCCTGCGAGGCCATTGGCCGTCGCTCCTGGCGACGTTCTGATTAACGAGTTCGTCGTCAAAGAAAGTGCCGGCAGTGAAGGTGGAGAATGGGTAGAGCTTTACAATACTACAGCCTCTGCTGTGGACATCACCGGCTGGCAGCTCGAGACAGATCAGGTTTACACGCTGACTGGTTCTGTTCCCATTAGCGGATACCTCGTGATCACTGACACCAATGTCAATGTGGGCAACTCCGGCGGCACGATCCGTCTGATCTCGGGGACGGTCACGATTGATGAGGTGGCATTCGGTAACCAAGGAGAAGCACCGCTATCGTGCGACGAGTACTCAACAGCAAGAGTGCCAAATGCCCAGGATACAGACAACGATGCTTGTGATTGGAACCTTGACGCCTCACCTACTCCTGGTTTTGCCAACGACGCACCAGGAGTAAACCTGGGCAGTTCCCTCGTCTTCAACGAATTCGATAACTACCCGGCTAGCGGCAATGACAAGGTCGAGGTTTATAATCCCACTGCCAGCGACATCGTGATCGAAAACTGGCTGCTCAGTGACGGAGACGGTGTCGCGATGGTCACCGGCCCCATAACCGTCACGGTAGGCGGCTGGCAAGTCCTTGAGGAGTACGTTGATTGGGTTCCTGGCGGATCCAGCGGGGTGGACTTTTCTAGTCACGACGTCGCATACCTCTTCCAGCCCGACGGCACCCGCGTGGACCAAATTGGCTGGGACGGCGAATACGAGAACAACACCTTCCAGCGCATCCCCGATGGCGCCGGCCCCAACGACGGCTACGACTGGACGTCCTCCGGCGGCGATGTGACCTGGTTCGACCTGCCGGAGACGCTGGGCTACACCAACATCCGCAGCCTGAATATCTCCAAGAATGGGCCGGCCGCCGTTCTGGAGGGTGATGTGGCCTCGTTCACCATCACCTATGGCAACATGGCGGGTGATACTGCGCAGAGCGTGGTCATCACCGAGGCTCTGCCCGCCGGTGTGGAATATAGCGGCTTTATCACCTACACCACCGACCTGACCCTCACCAGCACAACGCCGCCAGCGTGGGATGCAGGCGACGTTCTATCCAATACCACCGGTCTCACGTTCACTGTGTGGGTGACCTACACCGGCCCGTTCTCTAACCGACAGGTCGTGGACAACGTGGTCTGGATTGATAGCCCCACGGCGGGCTTCAACCCGGTTAGCGGCACGCTCTCCACCGTGGTCTTGACGGGAACCACGTCCATCCACGACATCCAGTACGTGGACCAGAGCGTGGGCGGCACGTTCCCCTCCGACCTCTTAGGACAGATGGCCTATGTGGAGGGCGTGGTGATCGCCGAGAGCTGTGAGGTGGACAACGCCGATACTTACGTCATCGAGGACCCTGCCGGTGGCTCCTGGAGCGGCCTGCGCGTCTACACCTACGGCGATCAGCCCTCTGTGAACGAGGGGGATTACGTGAGACTGATAGGTCGGGTGGATGAATACTACGGCATGACCCAATTCAACGTCGGCAACGGCGTCGGCGGCAAGCAGACTGTCATCAGCACGACTAACCCGCTGCCCGCGCCCGAGGTGATCGCCACCAACGACTTTGCCACAGGCAACGCCTACAACGCCGAGGCCTACGAGAGCGTCCTGATCGAGTTCCAGGATGCCACCGTCACCGATGAAAGCCTGGGCTACGGTGAGTGGGAATTCGACGATGGCAGCGGCCCGACCCGCGCTGACGACGCGGGCAACGAAGATGGCGACCAGACCTACGTGCCCGAACTCGGCGACGTCTACGACTTTATCCGGGGCATTGGCTGGTGGTCTTACAGCAACTATAAACTACAGCCGCGCTACAACGCCGACATCGGTCTCCAGGTGGCCGGCCCCGCCATCATCAAAGACGCTCCCGCCCTCGTCGCCCCCGGCGAACTGTTCACCTACACCATCACCGTTGAGAACGAACTAGGCTTCACCCTCGACGACGTGGTGATCACCGACGTCGTGCCGGCCAATACCACCTTCGCCTACGCGCTAGGCGGTGGCGGGGCAAGCGGTGGCGTCATCAGTTGGACGGTTGTTTCCCTGCCCCACCTGGGTAGCGCGACAGTCCGCTTCGTTGTCACGGCGACCGGCAGCATCACCACCATCACCAATGCCGACTATGCAGTCGTGGCCTCCAACTTTAGCACTCCCACGGCCGGTGCGTCCGTCGTGACTATCGTGGATACTCAGTTGCGCATCCGCCATATCCAGGGGGCCAGTCACGTCTCGCCGCTGGTTGACCAAGACGTGCAGGATGTTCACGGCATCGTCACGGCCAAACGTTCCAAGGGCTTTTACATGCAAGACCCCAATCCGGATAGCGACGACGCCACCTCAGAGGCCATCTTTGTCTACACCATCAGCGCTCCCACGGTGAACGTGGGTGACGAGGTGCTGGTGAGCGGTACCGTCGCCGAGTTCCGCTACAAAGCCGCACATCTCTCGATGACGCGGATCGAGGAGCCGACGGTCGTCGTCTCGTCCACCGGCAATCCCTTGCCCGCGGCCACCGTCATCGGCACCGGCGGGCGCATCCCGCCCCAACAGGTCATTGACGACGACGCTCTCAGCGTCTTCGACCCGGCCACGGACGGCATTGACTTTTACGAGAGTTTGGAGGCCATGCTGGTACAGGTCAACGACGCCATCGTTGTTGGCCCCACCAGTTACGGCGTGATTCCCGTCGTCGGCGACAACGGAGCCAACGTCGGTCTCCTCACGCCGCGCGGCGGCATCGTCGTCCAGGCAGATGACTTTAACCCTGAGCGCATCCTCGTTGACGAAGCCATCATCGGCTATAACACGGCGCCGAGTGTCAACGTCGGTGCATCCTTCACCGGCCCGATCACGGGCGTGATTGACTATAACGACTACGACGGCAACTTTAACCTCCTCAACGTCAACCCGTTGCCGGCCACGTCGGGCGGAGTGGTTTCGGAGACGACGACGGCGCCCACTGCCGACCAACTCAGCGTCGCTTCCTTCAACGTCTACAACCTCGATCCCGGTGACAGCGTGACGAGGTGCGCGGGGCTGGCCGGCCAGATCGTGAACAACCTCCAGTCGCCGGACATCATCGGCCTGCAAGAGATTCAGGACAACAGTGGCACCACCGACAATGGCATCGTTGACGCCACCGCCACCTACACCACGCTGATCGCTGCCATCCAGGCTGCCGGCGGCCCGACCTACGACTTTTGCGACATCAGCCCGGAGGACGGCAAGGATGGCGGCGTGCCGGGTGGCAACATCCGCGTCGGCTTTCTCTTCCGCACGGATCGCGGGCTGACCTTTGTGGACCGGCCCGGCGCTGTTGCCACCACGGCCGTCACAGTGACGATGGGCGCCACCGGCGTCGAACTTTCGCACAGCCCTGGCCGGATTGACCCGGCCAACTCTGCTTTCAACGACAGCCGCAAGCCGCTGGTGGGCGAGTTCCTCTTCAACGGCCGCAAGATGTTTGTCGTCGTCAATCACTTTAACTCCAAAGGTGGCGATGACGCGCTCTTTGGCCGTACCCAACCGCCTGTCCTGTACTCTGAGGTTCAGCGCCTCCAGCAAGCGCAGGTGGTCAACGACTTTGTTGACAGCATCCTGGCGCTGGATGCCAACGCCAACGTGATCGTGCTGGGCGACCTGAACGATTTCCAGTTCTCGACGCCCGTCTCGGATACCCTGGCGGCCGACGTGCTGACAAACCTGGTGAGTACGTTGCCTATCACCGAGCAATACACCTATCTCTACGTCGGCAACTCGCAGGTGTTGGACCATATCCTGGTCAGCGACAATCTGTTCAAGAACGCATCTATCGAGTTTGACGTCGTTCACGTCAACGCCGAGTTTGCCTACTCGAGCAGTCGGCCCAGTGATCACGATCCGGTCGTGGCGACCTTTACGTTGCTGCGCCGGGTCTACCTGCCGCTCGTCATACGCAACTTTTAGACTGCCGCTTCCAGAGAGCATAAAAAGAGCGCCACCGGCTTCATCGTCGGTGGCGCTTGTGCTTTT
>CAYQTW010000057.1:6004-11868 GCA_964420485.1 uncultured Anaerolineales bacterium | reverse complement strand
GGGAAGGGCAGGTGCCGCCGCAAAAGTGGATGAACTTTTACACCCGCGTACTGGCCCGCTTTGCCACCCAGCCCAGTTTGAAACTGACACTCCGCTTCGAGGTAGCGGAGGATGTCTCGCCGCAGAAAGCCGACGAAACGAGGGTCGCCCTGCGAGAGTTGGGGTTGGATGAGAGCGGATTGCAGGTCGTCGAGGATGAATAGCGCGAACTCCTCCTCAACGTAGTGCGAATCTAGTGCTCTGTCAAGAATGATTTGGCGGATCGTGATAAATTGGAGAAACCATGAGCCAAACCACAGCGTTCAATCGTATGCCCCGCATCCAGGAGCCGCTTCCCCAGGGTGAGGTCAAGATCCCGGCTCCGCCAACTGTCAGCCCCCTTCCTAAACTGAGTTGGTTCCAGGCATTGTTGCCCTTGGCGGGCGTGTTCGTGATGGTCGGCATATACGGGGGCATGCGTGGTGACTGGACTATGGCTATCGCAATGGCGGCCATGTCGGGCTTTTCGGTGGTTGGCTCCATCGTCGGCAAACTGATACAACGCAAGAATCACGAGAAGCAGGTCAAGGAGAACGAGGCCGCCTACGCGGCGGCCCTGAGTCAGAAACGGGCCGAGTTGGAACACCTACGGTCGGAGCAGAGGCGCATCCGCACCAACACTGACCCGGATCTGGCGACCCTGCTGGCCCGTGCCCGCAGCCGTGACCCCCGGCTGTGGGAACGGAGGCCCCAAGACGCCGATTTCCTGAGCGTGCGCCTGGGCATCGGAGACCGGCCCTCGACAGTCGTCGTCTCAGCACCCCATCCCGGCCATCCATCTGCTGCTCTCGCCCGAAAGCCGGCAACTGAACGTGACTGCCATCTTTATGGTGGATCAGGCCCACCAGGTGCCGATGGGTTGCAGCAGTGTCGTCGAGATGCAGGCCGGTGGACATCTCAAACATTCTATCGCCGGGGCCGCCGGGGAGACCCTTTCCTGTTGGCCCGAGTACGCCGACGCAGCCTTGAGCGAGCAACTGGCCCGCAGCCTCGCCCCCGTCAAAGTCTACACGCTGCAGCCGGACAGCGCCATGCCCTCCCACGTGCGCTTGTTGGACATGATGGGCATCGAGGACATCGTCAAATACGACGTCGCCGCCAACTGGAAGAATCGCTCACCCGATCAGTACCTCCAAGTGCCGATTGGAGAGCGCCGGGGCAATCAACCGCTGGTGTTGGACCTGAATCACACCGGTCATGGCCCCCACGGGCTGATTGCCGGCACCACGGGGTCGGGCAAGAGCGAACTGGTTCAGACTCTGGTGGTGGCCCTGGCGCTGACGCATCACCCCTACGACGTGGGTTTCATCTTGGTGGATTTCAAGGGCGGTGGCACCTTCTCCGAGTTGGTCAGGTTGCCGCACACACTGGGGATGGTCACCGACCTTACCGGCAACCTGACCGAGCGGGCGCTGGTGGCGTTGGAGGCCGAGATGGACCGGCGCAAGCGGCTGTTCAACGATGCTGGCGTGAACGACATTGGCCTCTACCAGGCCCTGTACTGGCAAGGCAAAGTCGAGAATCCGCTGCCGCGTCTGGTGGTGATTATTGACGAGTTTGCCGAGTTGGTCAACGATTATCCAGACTTTATGGATGGATTGATCGGTATCGCGCGGGTAGGGCGCTCGTTGGGTGTGCATTTGATTTTGGCAACCCAGAGCCCAGCCGGCGTGGTCAAGCAGCAGATTTGGGCCAACGCCAAGTTCCGCATTTGCCTGCGCGTCGAATCGCGCCAGGAAAGCCAAGAGATGCTACACCGCCCGGAGGCGGCCAACTTGCCCCGGGTGCCGGGGCGCGGCTATCTTCAGGTGGGCAACAATGACGTGTTCGAACTCTTCCAGGTCGCGCGCGTGGCCGGCCGCTATCACGTCGCGGGCGACACCGACCCGCTCCGGCCAGAGGAACGTATCGTCATCGCCGAAATCTCGCCCCTGGGCCGGCGCAACGTGCTATTTGATTCGCGGCAGGCGCAAGAGCGGAAGAATGCCCATACTGCCTGGCCCACGGACATTGACGCGGTGGTGCCGAGACTGGCGGACGTAGCAAAGCGGATGAACGTCGCCAAACTGCCCAGCCCCTGGCCCGATCCGTTGCCGGATCACGTGGCCTTGCCTGATCTGTTGTGTCAGCAAGGGTACGCTGGGTGGGATGGGGCTGGCTGGGTGTTTGACCGTGCCGCTTTGGCGCCGCGGCCATCGCCGGCGCGCTTTTGCCGTGCCTGCGGCGAGCCGCTGCGGGCCGGAGCAAAATTCTGCCCCAATTGCGGCACTCTGGTACCGAACCGCTGCCGCCAGTGTGGCGGGCTGTCAAGACCTGGCGCCAAATTCTGTGCCTCCTGCGGCAAAGTGATCACGGCTGTCCCACTTCCTGCGCCGACTTTATCCCCGCGCTCGCCCACTCCGCGTTCAGGCCGTCCATCGTGCTTCTCAATGTGTTGATCATGGTTTCTGTTTCGGTCTTTTTGCCATCGAAGGTGTGAGCGACGGCCTCGAGCCTTGCCGGGGAGACAACAATTTGGGTCATGGGCTTTCTCCATTTGCACGAGATTAGGAACTGGGTATAATTATAGCATCCTGTTTCGTAACTCTAGTTTCCGGTAAATGGTGTAGCATTCAGAATGCCTCAATCGCCATATATGGGGGGTGCGCATTGCGAAAACCCAATATATGGGGGTAGCATTTAAATTATCGAAAGTTAGGGTCTGGCCGCAGGAACCCCAACTTCCAATAATGACTCACCATACCCTACATATGGGGGTCGCTAACCAAGCACCCCCTATATGTGGGCAAGGTACAAGTTTCCAGTCTCCAACTTGGCGGAAACTAAAGTTATTATGAGCATAGAGCCAAGCATGACTCTCTGATAAACATCGGCGTCTTTAGAACTGCACTGGATATGACTTTAGTTATCATCACTCTCCACTCCCCCAGCCCCCGTGGCACGCTCGACCTGGAACTGCCGGGCGAGGTGCCGCTGCGCAACTTGCTCCCCGAACTGGTGCGCGTCCTGCAACTACCGCCCGCCGACGGCGCGGGACGGCCCATCACGTATCAACTTGTTCACCAGGCACAGAGACGCCCCCTGCACGAAGCGGAAACGCTGCTGGATGCCAGGATTGTCACCGGGGATGTGTTGTCCCTGGTCGGCGCTGCCCCGCAGATGCATGCTGCGCCGGGGGGAGCGAGCACAAGTCATTGGGGTGCCTCGGCCCTTCGACAGGGCGGCTCGACTGAGCTCGCCGAAGTCTCAGGGCAGGCCCTGCTGCGCTGTGCGTCGGGGATGGTGATCGCGCTGGACAATTACGGCAAGCCCGAACTCACCGTTGGCCGCTACGACGCCCGCACGGGCAAAGCCCCTGATATTGATTTGTCGCAAGATCCGGCCGGCAACACCGTGTCGCGCTCCCACGCCCTACTCCGCAAACAGGGCCCTCAGTGGATACTGGTATCCCTCTCGACCAGGAACCCCACCTGGGTTGGGAAAACCCGTCTTGCCCCACAGCAGCCCCGGCCACTGAAACAGGGTGACGCCATCACTTTCGGAGGAGTAAAGTTCGTCTTTGATATTGGTCACTCACCTTGAGTCCTCAATCCGTCAATCCTGCCAATCCGTGTTCTAAAGTCAAGTTCGTCTTTGATATTGGTCACTCACCCCGAGTTCTCTGGGTTGCAGGGGCTTGCAGAAAGCAACGCATCGCATACATTGGGGGAACAATCATGACACGCAAGATGGTCAATAGATTGCTCGTCACGGTTGGTCTGACGTTGCTCGCGGTGGCAGGCGTGGTCTTGCCACTTTGCGCCGCGCCGTTGTCGCACCCGACCCAACCCCAGGAAGTGGATGATGTGACGCTGAAAGTCGCAGCGACGACGGCGGGACAAAGCCTCACGCTGACGGCGACGATCCGCAACAACCGGCCCATCTCCATCACCAACGTGAACCTAGAGTTCATACTGCCCCTGGCAACGATCACCAATACAACTCTGTTGACACAGAACTGGGCCTTCATTGAACCCACCACAACGGTGACTCATCTAGTCCTTTTGCGCGTCCCGGATCAGGTTTCAGAAACCCTGCGATTTACTGCCACGTTGCAGCACGGCGTGACCCAAACAGAGGCACTTGGTCGTGGTATTGAGGTTATTCTAGTTTCGACCGAGGCATTACCCCCCTCTGTTACACCAACCGTTTCCCGTTCCCCCTTGCCGTCTCCCAGTCCCATCCCGGCCACTCCGACTCCCATGCCGATCATTCTTACTCCTACGCCGATTATCCCCATTCCTACCCCGGCCCTTACTCCACCTCCTGACGTGATCGCCTTGTTGCTTGAAAACAAGTCGTGGATTGGTGGAGGTTGCTTGCTTTTGCTCTTGCTGATCCTGGGCCTACTGCTCATCCTGTGGGCTCTGCGGCGGAAAAAGCCGCGACCAAAACCCGTGCCGCCTGCCCCTCCACCTTCCGCAGTTGTCGCCCCGCACCTGGAGAGCGTTGGTACACCCGGCGGCCCGCGCCGCTTCGACCTGCAGCCGGGCGGTATCACCATCGGGCGGGCGCCGGAAAATGCCCTGGTCATCACCCAGGACTACCCCGGCTGGGAGACCGTCTCCCACCACCACGCCCGCGTCTACCGACAGGCGGGCCACTGGATCGTCGAGGACCTCGACTCGACGAACGGTGTCTACGTACACGGGAAACGCACCAGGCGCAACCTCCTGCGCGATAACTGGCGGCTCGGCATCGGCGGGGTAGAATTTATCTTTCACGCCGGCACAGGGGAGGCGCAACGATGAAATGTCCGCAATGTGGTTATGAGAACCGGGAGGGGGCTCATTTCTGCCAGGGTTGCGGCGCAGCGCTGACGACGCAGAGGCTCGCCGCGCCGGCCGTCTCCCGGCAGCCGACCAAACCTCTCCCCCCCACTCCCGCCTCTTCCCACTCCCAGTCCGCCACCCGCCCACTGCCGGAGGCCAGCGTCGCCTTTGCCCCCCTGCCGGAGGGAGCGTTGCTCAATGAGCGGTACGTGGTCGTGGAAACGCGCTCTGCCGACGAACGGTTGAATGTCTACTTGGTGAAGGACACCACCCCTGTACGGTTGTGCCCCAACTGCCGGGCGCAGACCTCTGACCCCGATGAGCGCTTTTGCTCCTTTTGCGGGGCCGATCTCTCCAACGTCGAACCACTACATCTGCGCTACTTGCTCAAGGAAAGCGCGGCCGAGGCATCCTTCGCAGTGGAGGCCCAGTTGTTGGGGATGCATCTAAAGCACCCCGGCCTACTCCTGCCCGACGATTTTTTCGTCGAGGCCCCCTATGGCCCTCCGCGCCGCTACCTGGTGGAGCCCGAGTTCCCCCCACCCCTGGCGACGACCCTCTCGGCGCCGCAGGAACTCTACCAGGTGTTGGAGTGGGGCATCTCGCTGGCGCAGGCGCTGGATTACCTGCACCGTCATCACGTAGAACTGCGCGAGGCCGGCCTGGACCACATCGCGGTGGAGGGAAAGACCGCCCGCTGGACACATCTGGATGGGGCCCACGTCATCCTGCCCCCGGCCCGCTCGACGGCGGCGGGTTACTTTGCCCAGGACGTGCGGGGACTGGCGGCGGCGCTGCTCTACCTGGCGACCGGACAGCAGCCACACACCACCGGCGTATCGCTGCCCAAGCCGGTGGCGACGATCTTTTCCCAGGCGCTCACCACGCCGCCAGGTCTGACCGCGAGCGACTTTGCCACGGCGCTCGAAACTGCGCTGGAGAAACTCCGCCGCCCGGCCAGCGTCACCCTCGTCGTCGGCCACCGCACCGACGTGGGGCAGGAGCGCTCGTTGA
>CAYQTW010000057.1:0-5994 GCA_964420485.1 uncultured Anaerolineales bacterium | reverse complement strand
CGCACCGTCGCGCAGCGGGCGGTCAGCGAGGTGCTGACCCCGGCATCGGCCAGCGAGGCACTGCCCGATGCGCGTCAGTGGCTCACCGCCGCGACCCAGGCCGCCAACCGGGCCGTCTACGAACAACGCCGGGTCGCCGGCACTGATATGGGTACGACGCTGGTGATGGCGCTATTTGTCGGCGCTAATGCTACCATCGCCAACGTGGGTGACAGTCGCGCCTATCTGCTCGACCAAGACGGTATCACTCAGATCACCACCGACCATTCGCTGGTCGAGCGCCTCGTCGCCACGGGGCAGATCACGCCGGAGGAAGCCAGGAATCACCCCCAGAAGAACGTCATCTACCGCGTCATCGGCGACAAGACCCGTGTGGAGGCCGATCTGTTCGAGCGGCGTTTGGCTCCCGGCGAGGCATTGCTTCTTTGCTCCGACGGCTTGAGCGGCATGTTGCCCGATGAGCAAATCTGGCACGTATGGCGCACCTCCACCTCGCCTCAAGGGGCCTGCGACCGGCTGGTCGAGGTGGCTAACCAGGCCGGGGGGGAGGATAACATCGCTGTGGTAATCGTCCAGGTCAGTCGGTGACGGGAAATTGGGAGGCGCGAATGAATTGATTGACCAATTTACCCAATTTGCCCGGTCTACCAATCTACCAGCCTACCAACATATTTAGGAGAATGAAATGATGAAAAAGATTCTACTCGTGCTGGTGACATCTCTAGTTTTACTGACAGCCGTTCAGCCCGGCCAGTCCCAGGGAACCGGCCCCCTGGTCATTATCCAAGGTCCGCCGGACACGACCACCGCTCCGCCGGAGGTGCGCACCCACGTCTCTGTCATTGACGAGAGCACAGCCCAGGCCATCGAAGATTTGACGGCTAAAGATTTTCAGGTTCAAGAGGCTGGCACGGACGTCGGGACACCAACTGTTTCCTACGAGCTGGCCGGCCTAGCCATCGTGGTCGTGGTGGACCGGGGGGGCATCTCTGCGCCGAGGGATGGACGTATCAAGGAGGCCACTGACCTGGTGCGTGAATTGGTGAACCGGCTCGACGTCACCGGCGCCGCCGCTGACGTGATCGCCATCGTCGGCGTGGGAGAGGACGGCATGCTAGAGCCGGAGGAGGACTTTTCCTACGACCCGGTGGACACCAACCTGGTGCTAAATGCACTGGTGGCGATGGAGGGAGAGACGGTGAGCGGCGGCACCCCGCTCTACGAGGGACTGGACGAGGCGCTCCGTCTGCTCACGGCCAACACCGATGCGACGATCCGCGACGTTCTCTCCCAGCGGCGCAAAATCGTCGTCGTCCTCTCCGACGGCCTCGATCCTAACTTTAGCGAAAAGGCACAGGAGGAGGACATTATCCGCAAGGCCAATGCAGCCGACATATCCCTCTACACCATCGGCATGGCGCGGCGCAACCGTGGCTTGAGCGCCGAAGACAACCTGGTGCGCCTGGCCCACCAGACACACGGCCTCTACCAGTTGCACAACGACGACGAGACCCACGAGCAGGTGCTGGACCTGTTCAATCGCCTAGTGACCCAGCGGCAGCAGTACATGGTCACTTACCAGACCCATCAGCCGAAAGGGGACTATACGCTGAACGTCGAAGTAGACACCCCCATCGGCTCGGCCGAGGAGAGTGTCACGTTCTCCTCGATTCTGGAGACGCCAGAGATCGCGCTCACCGCCCCGGCCGATGGTTTGCAGGTCACAGTGCCCTATTCCCGTTCCCTCGAAGGCTTTGTGCCTACTCCTCTCGAGTTCAGCGTGCAAATCACACCGGTGGATGGAGCAGAGCGATACCCGTTGGAAGTATACTACATCGCCAATGGGGAACACATCGGCATGGGCACTGCTCCGCCTGATTTTCCGTTCACCTGGCACGTGAGCGAGGAGATGACGACGACCGAACAAATACAGTCGAAAGATTATACCCTGGTGGCAAATGCCAATGATGCTTACCTGGGCACGGGAATGACGAGCCAGCCAGTCAATGTTGGCGTGACATGGGAAGCAAAAGAGGTCACTATCATAGAAGGTACCACTGACGAAGTAAAGGAAAACTGGTGGGTGATCTTGATGCTGATCGCGCTGGCAGCGGGGTTACTGATTCTGCTCATCCTGCTCATCCGGACGCGGGGCAGGATGGGTGAGATGACTCGCCATGCGATTTCGTCTACCACCGGCGTGCTCAAGGGGATCACCAAACGGTTGGGTGCCGCGCCGCAGCGCGCTCCAGGAAAACTGGTCGTCATCCAAGGCGCCAATATGGGCAAAGAGTTCCGCCTCGCCACCCAGCGCATCGTGGTGGGGCGCGACCCCCAGTTCTGTGATTTTGCCCTGTACGATGATTTCGCCTCCAACCCGCATTTTTCCATCCAACTGGAGCAGACCCAGTTCTTTATCACTGACGAGGGAAGTACCAACGGCACGCGCGTCAATGGTATGCCGATCCAGGCGCGCCAACGCATGCTGCTCCCGCCGGACGCGATCATTGAAGTGGGGCAGACACGATTGCAGTTCAAGCGACTGGGCGGCACGACGCGCCAATTGGGCGGCTTGCCGGCTCCCGGCGCCGCGCCCCCGCCACCATCGCCGGCTCCCCACCCACCGACCCAGCCGGCGCCGGGCCAACCACTGCCCCCAGCCGGCCCACAGCCGGCGCCGGGCGGGCAGATGCCACAGGTACGGGGTGGGCCGACCCGAATAGTGCCATAGAGCAGGAGGTAAAGTGAGCGAACACTTGAGAACGATCCAACCCGGAGACCGGGCCGGCCCCTTTCGTATCCTGCGCCGTTTCAAGGGACGCGGGGGAATGGCGGCCGTCTTTGAAGCAGAGGTGCGGGAGAAATACCGCGCACCTTACCTGCCCCGCCGGCTGGCGCTCAAAGTCGCCATGCCGGAGCACCAGGCCGCGCTGACGGCCGAGGCCAATTTCCTCAGCCGTTTCGACCACCCCAACGTGGTGCGTATCTTTCCCCTGCCCCGGGGCGAACACCGCCGCCCGGTCTATGCTGCCCGCGAACAGTTTTCCTTTGGCTGGGGCTGGTACTATGTCATGGAACTATTGGGAGACGAGTCCCTCGAGCACCGCCTGACCCGTCCCGCCACCGTCACTCACCCGCTTCAGCCGCCAGAGGGGGAACGCCGCTTGAGCCTGCTAGAGGCGTTGGGCATCGCCCGCCAACTGGCTGCCGCACTGGAACACATCCACGAACGATATGTCATTAACCTGGACGTCAAGCCCGGCAACATACTTTTTCGCCGGCGTCGCTTCCGCTTCCTGCGCGGGAGCGTGCCCCAGGCGGTGTTGTGCGATTTCGGTATCTCCAGGGACCTGCGCTATCCCCGCACCGGACTGCTGGGCGTGGCTACCCCTGCGTACGTCTCGCCGGAGCAGACCTCGGAGATCAGCCAGTACCACCGGCCGGTGGACGCCCGCTCCGACATCTTTTCCATGGGCATCGTGCTCTACGAGATGCTCACCGGTGTCTTGCCCTTTGAGACCATTGCTTTGGCGGCAGATCCAAATTATGTCCCGCCCTCTCCGCGTCAACTTCGCCCTTCCATTCCGCCCCAGTTGGACGAGATCGTGATGCGGGCACTGGCCAAGGATCCGACCCGTCGTTTTCAGACCGCGGCTGAGATGAGATCGGCTCTCGAACAGGTGCCGACGCCGCCTGACTGGGGAGCGGCCGCGCGGCGTACTTTTGCCGTTGTCACGCTAGCCGCCTGTATCGCCGCCGGGAGTTGGGGGGTCAAGAGTTACGTGGAGACTCGCGAGGCGACTCCCGTTCCAACACCACCGCCCACCGTCGAGCCGGCCACGTTCACTCCAACCACCACACCCGCAACGCCCACGCTGACCGTCTCACCGACTACCGAACAGCAAGACACTTCCACGCCGGCGCCGACGCTCACGCCCACCAATACACCCCGCCCTGTCACACGCACGCCTACTCCCGCAGAAGGAGGTTAACCGATATGACCAAAAATCATCCATCCCAGCAGAACCAATCACAGTCCGGTTCACAGCCGGCGCCCATCTTGCCCCTGGAAGTGTGGGGCGCGACCGACAAGGGCCGCCAGCGGGAGGGCAACGAGGATTCTGTCTTTCCTCATTCCGGCTCAGAGACCTTCCCCTTTGAGCCGGGGTCGGGGCACCTGGCCCAGAAGGGGCAACTGCTCATCGTCGCCGACGGCGTGGGCGGGGCCAAAGCCGGCAGCCAGGCCAGCCGCTGGGCCATCCGCGTCGCCGTCGAACAATACTATGACATGCCCGGCCTCGACCTGGGGGCCGACCTGCGCACCGCCATCGAGGTGGCCAACAACTCGCTCTACCAGTATCTCCAGAACACCGGCACAGGCGAGGCCGGCGCCACGATGGCCGCCGCCGTCTTGTGCGGGAGCACTCTTTACGTGGCCAACGTCGGTGACAGCCGTGTCTACCTGGTGCGCGACGGCAAGATCACCCAGTTGACCCGCGACCACACGTTGACTCAGCGCAAGATTGACCAGGGCCTCATCCGGCCCGATCAGGCCGAGATGGACCCCGACCGCAGCGTGTTGACTCGTTCAATGGGGGCCGGGCCGACAGTGCAGGTAGACCTTTTTCCACCGCTGCAACTGATCCCAGGCGATGTGGTGCTCGTCTGTTCCGACGGGGTGACGGATATGCTGGCGGACGCAGATATCGCCCGTCTGGCGAGTGGCAATGCACCGAAGCGGGCAGCGCAGCGATTGATCGCCGCGGCCAACAAGCGGGGCGGCTTTGACAACATCTCCGTCGCCATCGCGCGCGTGGGCGGGAAGACGTCGCCGGCCGGCGGTGGGTTGCTGGAGAGTATCAAGGGGATGCCCCAGCGGCAAAAGACCATCCTCCTGGTGGGAGCAGTGCTGGTGGCGGCGGCACTGTGCGCACTGGCGGCGCTGGGCTGGGCGATGCAAGACCGACGGCGAGCGACGCCGACGCCCACCTCCGCGCCGACGGCCACGGTAGAGGCCGTGCCCACGGCGACGACTGCGCCGGTCGTGGTACCGCCCACCGACACAGTGCCAGCGGGCCAGCCGACCTCCACGCCGGCCCCGTCGCTGACGCCGACGAACACGCCGCGCCCGCTGCCACCTACCTTCACGCCGAGGCCGCCTATTGACACGCCAGTGCCGCCGACCCAGACGCCGGGATCGGGGCCAGGACCGCAGCCAACAAAGCCGCCGCAGCCGACGACGGAACCGCCGACAACACAACCACCGACGACGGAGCCACCGACGACAGAGCCACCGACACCAGAGCCACCGACGAAGGAGCCTCCGACGGTGCAGCCGTAATGAGATCAGATACCATGACCACTCAGTCCTGTCCTCCCGGCGCCGTCCTGGCGAACCGTTACCAGATTGTCCGCCCCCTGGGGAGCGGGGGGATGGGCACACTCTACCTGGCCCGCGACCTGCGCTTTAAGCGCCGTTGCGTCGCGCTCAAGGAGAACGGTGATCGCTCACCAGCCGCCCAGTCCCAGTTCCGCCTGGAGGCCGAGGTGCTGGCCACACTGCACCATCCTTACCTGCCGGCCGTCACCGACCACTTTATCACCCCCGACGGCCGCCAGTTCCTGGTGATGGACTATGTGGAGGGGGAGAACCTGGAGGAGCGGGTGATGCGGGAGGGGTCTGTGCCAGAGGCGCTGGTGCTGGCCTGGGCCGAGCAGGTGCTGGATGCGCTGGCCTACCTGCACGTCCAATCGCCGCCGATCATTCACCGGGACGTAAAGCCGCAGAATGTGATCGTTCGCTCTGACGGGCGGGCAGTGCTGGTGGATTTTGGCATCACCAAGCATCTGTTGCCGGGGCAACCAACGGCCACTGTGGCCCGAGCCGGCTCCCCGGGCTATGCGCCCATCGAGCAGTACGCCGGCGGCACCGACCAGCGCAGCGACCTGTACTCGTTGGGGGCCACGTTGTATTTTGCGCTCACCGGACAGGCG
>CAYQTW010000056.1:0-12025 GCA_964420485.1 uncultured Anaerolineales bacterium | reverse complement strand
TTGCTGTCCTGCAATCCGTTGCTGTCCTGCAATCCGTTGCTGTCCTGCAATCCGCTGCTGTCCTGCAATCCGCGTTCTACCGCGTTCGGTAGCCACCTCGCTGCCAGTCCAATTCCTCCGCCATCCCCCCGGCCGCCTCGATCTTGGCCCGTGCGCTGGCCGAAAATCGGTGCGCCTTTACCGTGAGCGGGGACTCTAGTTCTCCGCGTCCCAGAACAACCACCAACTCGTCCGCCCGCTTGATGATGCCCGCCTCGACCAAGGCCTCTGGCGTGACCTCGGCTCCCTCCTGGAAACCCGTGAGCCGCTCCAGATTGACCGGCGTGAACCGGACGCGCCACGGATCACGAAAACCCACACCGCGCGCGAAAGGCATCTTTCGCACCAAAGGCAACTGACCACCCTCAAAGTAGGGCCGCACGCCACCACCGCTGCGGGCATTCTGGCCTTTCGTACCGCGTCCGGCCGTCTTACCCTGCCCGGCAGCAATGCCGCGCCCCACGCGCTTGCGCCTCTTTGTCGTTCCTTCAGCGGGCCTCAAATCATGTAACTTCACCTCTCACCCCCTCAACCCACCAACTAACTAACTTTCTCCACCGCCACCAGGTGACTCACTTTGGCAACCATCCCCCGGATGACCGGCGTATCCTGCTGCTCCACCGTCTGATGCATCCGTCGCAGACCCAATGCCCGCACCGTCCGCTTCTGCAGGTACGAATACCCAATCGGGCTCTTGGTCAACGTAATGCGTAACACTTTTGCTCCACTTTCCTGCCCACTCATTGTCCTCGCCTCCAGAACGGCATCACCTGGGCCTCGGGCACACCCCGCTCACGGGCCACATCCTCCACGCGACGCAGTTGCTCCAGGCCATCCATCGTCGCGTGCACCACGTTGAGCACGTTAGAACTGCCCTGCGACTTGGTGAGAACATCGTGTATGCCGACAGCCTCCAATACGGCACGTACACCACCGCCAGCGATCACGCCTGTCCCCGGCGTGGCCGGCCTGAGCAGCACCTTTGCGCCGCCACATCGCCCGACCACCTCGTGAGGAATCGTGGTCTGCACCAACGGCACGGGCCGCATATAGCGCCGCGCCCGTTCCGTCGCCTTACGAATCGCATCGGGCACACCGCGTGCCTTGCCGACTCCTACGCCGACATTGCCACGATTGTCACCCACCACCGCCACCACGCGAAAGTTGAAGCGACGTCCGCCCTTGACAACCTTGGCGACCCGCGTGATATCCACGACACGCTCGTCCAGTTCTTCTCGCTCTTCCAAGCCCCTGCGATCCATTCTGGCCATTCTGCCTCCGTTGCGCCTTAAACTCTTATCCTCAAAACTCGAGTCCCCCCGTGGTGCAGGCTTTCCAGCCTGCTGGCAGCCTGGAGAGGCTGCCCCATCCTGCCTTCTGCCTAGAACTCGAGCCCACCTTTGCGCGCTGCGTCCGCCAGAGCCTTCACTCGACCATGATACTTGTACCCACCACAGTCAAAGACCACCTTCTTGATACCCTGGCTCAATGCACGTTCCGCCAACACCTTGCCCACCACGCGCGCCTGCTCAGTCTTTGTCAACCCCTGAATCTGCGCTTCTACCTCTGGAGTAATGGTCGAAGCGGAGACCAACGTACACCCCTGGCTATCATCAACCACCTGGGCATAGATGTGACGCAGGCTGCGAAAAACGTTCAATCGCGGCCGCTCTGGCGCTCCAAACACACGCTTCCGTACACGCCTATGCCGCCGCAGACGGGCTGCTCGACGATCAATCTCTGGCATATCTTACCTCAATTCACCAAACTAGGCCCCAACTTTGCCGGCCTTACCAGCTTTGCGACGAACGTACTCGCCGACGTAACGGATACCCTTGCCCTTGTAGGGCTCCGGTGGCCGCCAGGCGCGAATCTCCGCCGTCACTTGTCCGACCAATTCCTTGTCAATCCCCCGCACCGTGATGCGCTTGGTGCGGGCTTCGACCTCGAACTGAATTCCTTCAGGTGGAACAATATTCACTGGATGAGAAAAACCCAGGTGCAGCACCAGACTACCATCTCCCTGCAAGTCCACGCGATACCCCACGCCGTGGATCTCTAACTGCTTCTGGAAACCCTGCGTGACGCCGATCACCATATTGTTCAACAGCGATCGAGTCAAACCGTGCAACGCCTTGTGATGCCGTTGATCGGTCGGGCGACGCACCTTCAACTGGCCTTCTTCCAGCACAACTCTCATATCCGGGTGAAACTCGCGTGAAAGGCCGCCCTTGGGGCCTGTCACCGTCACCTGGACACCTTGAATATCCGCCCTCACCCCTTCGGGTAGAGAAATGGGCATACGACCAATCCGTGACACTACCTGCCTCCCGTGTACGAGCGCGATTGCCGCGCCTTTACCACACGTGACACAACACCTCACCGCCCACACCCAGGCGGCGAGCCTGCTGGCCCGTCAACACCCCTTTAGGTGTCGTGAGAATAGCGATCCCCATGCCACTCCGCACCCATGGCACCTCTGCGGCGCGTGTGTAGACGCGGCGTCCTGGCTTACTCACGCGCTTCAGTCCCCTGAGAACCGGGCGGCGCTCCCTTCGCTGGCCCACGTACTTGAGCCGCATAACCAGTTGGGGCTGCGGACGCTCGCGCGTCACATAATAATCCTCGATAAACCCTTCGTCTTTCAGGATAGTGGCAATCGCCACCTTAATCTTGGACGAAGGCATACGCACGCCTGGATGCCCCGCCATGACGGCATTGCGGATGCGTGTCAACATATCGGCTATCGGATCAGACATCGTCATCGAATAAAACCTCGTTTTCGTTTTGTACGGGCCCAGTTCCGCGCCTGTACGGGCGCGGTTACCGCGCCCCTACCAACTAGCCTTGACCACACCAGGGATTTCCCCCTTCAACGCCAGTTCTCGGAAGCATATACGGCACATTTGAAAGCGCCGGATGTAACCCCGTGGCCGGCCACACAACTTGCAACGGTTCCGCACCTGCGTCTTGTGCTTGCGCCGCCCCTCTCGCAAAACTATGCTCGTTTTCGCCATACTACCTGACCCCTTCCAATTCAGACTACCGCCCCCGGTGGCGGAATGGCACTCCCAACAATTCCAGCAACCGCCGCCCCTCCTCGTCCGTACAGACCGTGGTAACGATACTGATCTCCATACCCCGGATCTTGTCAATCGAGTCATAGTCCACTTCGGGGAACATTAGTTGCTCACGCAACCCCAGCGTAAAGTTACCCCGCCCATCAAAGGTGTCCGGGATACCCCGAAAGTCGCGTTGACGGGGCAGCGCTACGTTGCACAACCGGTCCAGAAACGCCCACATGCGCTCTCCCCGCAACGTCACCTTTACGCCAATGGCACGACCTTCACGAAGTTTGAAATTGGCGATGGACTTGCGCGCCCGGGTGATCACAGGATGCTGCCCGGTGACCGTCGTAATGTCCCGCACCGTGTGGTCCAGCGCCTTGGCGTTCTCCAGCGCCTCGCCCACACCCACGTTGACCACGATCTTGCGCAGGCACGGCGCCTCCATAACGTTCCGGTACCCGAACTCTTCCATCAACGCGGGCCGGATTTCTTCACGATAAAGTCTCTGCAAACGCTGCATCAATCCACCTTCCTGCTAGTCAATCGCCTCACCACATTTCTTGCACACACGCACCTTGCGGCCACCCTCCTGCCGGGCAAACCCTACGCGCGTGCATTGGTCGCACTGTGGACACACCAGCATAACGTTAGAGATGTGAATCGGCGCCTCGAATTCGATGATGCCGGCTTTCATCTCACCGCGTTTGGTACGGACTGGACGCTGATGCTTTTTGATAATGTTGATCCCGGCGACGAGAACCCGCTCCGTCTTGGGGAATATCCGTTGAACCGTGCCCTGCATCCCCACATCGTCGCCAGAAATCACTTCTACCGTATCACCCTGTTTGATTCGGTTGCCCACTCTGCACACTCCTGTCAATCGCCGTCCTACAATACCTCAGGAGCCAGCGAAACAATCTTCATAAAGCCCTTTTCCCGCAACTCGCGGGCCACCGGCCCAAAGATGCGCGAACCCTTTGGATTGCGGCTCGTTCCATCCAAAATCACCACCGCATTGTCGTCGAAGCGAATACTGGAGCCATCGAGACGGCGGTACTCTTTCGCCGTGCGCACCACCACGGCCCGCACGACCTCCCCCTTCTTCACCTGTGCTGTCGGGGTGGCCTGCTTCACCGTCACCACGACGACGTCGCCCACACCGCCATATCGCCGCTTGGAACCCCCTAGCACACGAATGACGAGAATTTCCCGCGCCCCGGTGTTGTCGGCCACCCGTAGACGGCTTTCCTGCTGGATCATTGCCCAACCTCCGCTGCCACTCCAGCCCCGGCTCGCTTCAATATCTTCTCCACGACCCACCGCTTCTCACGACTCAGCGGACGGGATTCGACGATGCGTACCTCGTCACCCACGTGACAGGCATTGCTCTCGTCATGAGCCTTGTACTTTTTCACCCGGCGCAGCACCTTGCCGTATCGCGGATGGCGTGCCAGACGCTCGACCTTTACCACCACGGTCTTGTCCATCTTGTCACTCGTTACGTGACCAACTAGCCGTTTTCTCGTAGATGCGTATTGCCCTCTCACCGTGCTGCCTCCTCGGTCAACTCTGCGATCAACTCGCGCTCGCGCAGGATCGTCTGCATCCGGGCGATGTCACGCCTCACGACTCCCACCCGGTTGTGGTCTTCCAAACGCCCCATAGCCAACTCGCGGCGCAGTGCAAAGACCTCCCGGTAGGCATCCTCCAGCCGTCCTTGCAACTCTTCCGTAGTCCAGGTTCGAATCTCCCGTGCCTGCATACTCTCCTATTCCCCAGCAGAGATCTCTTGGCGCTTTACTCTTCGCGCTTTACAAATTGGCACCTGATGGGCAATTTGTGAGACGCCAAACGCATCGCCTCGCGTGCCACCTCTTCAGGTACCCCACTCAGTTCAAACATGATGCGGCCCGGCTTGACCACGGCTACCCAGTGATCCACCGCTCCCTTGCCCTTGCCCATACGTGTCTCGGCCGGCTTGGCCGTGACAGGCTTGTCGGGAAAGATACGAATCCAATACTTTCCCCGCCGGCGCGCGTGGCGCACGATTGCCCGTCGCGCCGCTTCAATCTGACGCGCCGTAACCCACGCCGGTTCCAGTGCCTGCAATCCGTATTCCCCGAACGCGATCGTAGCCCCGCGCGTGGCCTGGCCCTTCATCCGACCACGCATCTGTTTACGGTACTTTACTCGCTTTGGCATCAACATTGCTTCAAATCTCCAAATCTCAAATCAGCAAATCTCAAATCCTCAGACGACAAAGGCGTCCTCGTGCTCCTTGGCCTCGGGCAACACCTCACCCTTGTAGATCCACACCTTTACCCCAATGCGGCCATAGCCTGTATGCGCCTCTTCCTGGGCATAATCAATGTCGGCACGCAAAGTCTGCAACGGCACTCGCCCATCGCGCTGCCACGCCTGACGCGCCATTTCGGCCCCAGACAGACGCCCCTTGCACATGATCTTGATACCTTGCGCACCGGAGCGCATCGCTGCCTGCACCGCTCGCTTCATCGCCCGGCCATGAGAAATACGCCGCTCCAACTGGGACACGACATTCTCCGCCACCAACTTGGCGTCCATTTCGGGCCGCTCCACCTCCTGCACGTCCACAGAGGCCCGCTTGCCGGTCATCTCTTCCAATTCTTTGCGTAGTGCCTTGACCGCGACCCCTTTGCGCCCGATGACAACGCCGGGCCTGGCCGTCCAGATAGTTACCGAAACTTGCTTCGGGAAACGCTCAATCTCAACACGAGATATTCCGGCCCGCCCTGCAGCATCCTTGATGAGCCGCCGAATTTTCAGATCCTCGTGCAGCAAGTTAGCATAGTCTTCGCCCTCCGCGTACCAACGTGCTTTCCAATCCCGAATCACTCCGAGTCTGAAGCCATAAGGATGAACCTTGCGTCCCAAATCCTTCCTCCTCTTTTGATTTCAGATTGGTGATCCAAGATTTGCGGATTTATCGGCCACCGTCTACGGTCGGCCAAATCTCCAAATCTTGGATCCGTCAATCTTCAATCTCCCTCTCCTCCAGCACCACCGTAATGTGTGAAGAACGTTTACGGATCGGGCGCCAGCGACCACGTCCACCAAAGCGCGATCGTACACCCTTTCCGGGCGACACACCCGGCCCTTCATCGGCCACGATATGCGCCACGTACAGATCATCACGCGGTATTCCAAAATTCATATCCGCATTCGCGATGGCGGAACGAATCAGTTTGGCGACCGGATGTGCCGCCGCGTGGGGTAGAAAATCCAACACCTCCAGCGCCTCTTCGGCATACAATCCCCGCACCTGATCGATCACCCGCCGAACTTTACGTGCCGTCATCGGCACGTGCCGTGCCCGGGCCAGTACCTCTGTACCCATGTTTATCCTCTCCGTACTATCCGGCCGTCTCCCGTACCCGACCCTTCCGCTCCTTCACAATGTGACCTCGGAAGGTGCGGGTGGGGGCAAACTCGCCCAACTTGTGCCCCACCATGTCCTCAGTGATATAAATTGGCACATGCCGCCGGCCATCGTGAACGGCGATGGTATGCCCAATCATGTGTGGAAAGATCGTCGAAGCCCGAGACCAGGTACGAATCAGTCGCTTTTCTCCCCTCTGATTCATGCGCTCAATCTTGCGCAACAACTTGGAGTCCACGTATGGTATCGGTCTCTTTAATGGCGATCGTGACATTATAGAACTCCTAATGCGTAATACGTAATGCGTCCCACATCTCCAAATCTAAAATCCGCGATCTTGTATCCTCTTACCGTCGCTGCTTGCCACGCCGGCGCACGATATACTTGTTGGTGGCCTTGTTGCTTCGTGTCTTTTTGCCCAGCGTCTTTTTCCCCCAGGGAGACTTGGGGCTAGGCATACCAATTGGCGACCGGCCCTCGCCGCCACCGTGGGGATGATCGCGCGGCGTCATCGCCGAGCCGCGCACCGCCGGGCGGAACCCCATGTGGCGCTTCCGGCCGGCTTTGCCCAACTTTATGTTGCCGTGGTCTACGTTGCCCACCTGACCAATAGTGGCCATACATTCTTGGCGCACCAACCGCATCTCGCCGCTGGGGAGCCGCAGCGTCACATGCTCCCCTTCCTTGGCCAACACCTGCGCCGACGTACCGGCAGAGCGCACCATCTGGCCCCCTCGTCCCGGGGACAACTCGATATTATGCACCAACGTGCCGAGCGGAATATGTGTCAGTGGAAGCGCGTTCCCCACGCGAATCTCCGCCCCCTCACCACTCATCACCGTATCACCCACCTGCAACCCCAGCGGCGCAATGATGTACCGCTTTTCGCCATCGTGATAAACCAGTAATGCGATGCGGGCCGAGCGGTTAGGATCATACTCAATGCTGCTCACCCGCGCCGGAACGTCCACCTTGTCGCGCTTGAAATCAATCAACCGGTATCGTCGCTTGTGCCCACCACCCCGATGGCGCACCGTGATACGTCCCTGCACGTTACGGCCAGACCGCTTGCGCAATGGGCGCAACAGGCTGCGCTCCGGCTCTGTGCGCGTGACCTCCTCGAAAGTCGAACCGGTCATTCCCCGCCGGCCGGGTGAAGTGGGCTTGTACGTCTTTATCGCCATACCTACACTCCCTCGAACACGTCCAGCCGCTGGCCCTCTGCCACAGTGACCACAGCCTTTTTCCATTGCGGGCGGCGCACCATCCGCCGGCGTCCGCGTCGCTTACTAGCCTTGGCCGGCATGTTCATCACATTGACCCCCACGACATTGGTGTCGTAAATGACCTCAATCGCCTGCCGCACCTCGATCTTGTTCGCACGCCGGTCTACCTCAAAAGTGTACTGTCCCAACTCTGAGGCCTGATAGCGCGTCTTTTCCGTATCAATCGGTCGAATGATAATCTTGTAGGGATTCATCGTTCACCTATCGCAAAATGCTCTTGATCAGTCAATCCTGCCAACCCGTGTTCTTACAATCCGCCAATCCTGCCAATCCGCGTTCTTCCTATCCCAAAATACTCTCGACCACCTGCAATGCGCCTAGCGGCATCAACACGTGGTCGTACTTTAACAGATCACGGATATTGAGGTAACTGGCCCGCAACGTCTTTACCTGTGGCAGGTTGCTCGCCGACTTTTCCACCGTTTCATTCCGCTCCGGTAGGAGAATCAACACCTGCTGCTCCAACCCCAGGTTACTCAACACCGCCAGCATATCCTTCGCCTTGAATGTTTCCATCTCTAGCGCGTCCAGCACGACGATCTGATCCTCCGTTGCCTTGACCGACAGCGCCGAACGTAATGCCGCGCGTCGCATTTTGCGCGGCATCTTTTTGGTATATTTGCGCGGCTTGGGCCCGTGCGCCACCCCACCGCCGACAAACAGAGGGGCGTTGCGACTGCCGTGGCGTGCTCGCCCGGTACCCTTTTGCCGGTACCACTTGGCTTTGGTACGATTCACCTCACCCCGCGACTTTGTATGGTGCGTCCCCTGACGAGCGTTCGCCTGCTGACGCACCAACGCCTGATGCATGAGTGACACATTGACGGGGGCCTCGAAAATATCAGAGGACAATTCAATCTCGCCGACTTTTTCCCCTTTAGCGTTATACACCGGAACAACCATGACTCTCCCCTGAACACACCGCGGTCTGCTCATTGTTCATTGTCCATTGTTCATTGTTCATTGCTACTCACCCCGTCGTCTCGCCAACTCTTTTGACTTGCGAGCCCGCTTGATTACCAACAGTCCGCCTTTGGCACCCGGCACGCTGCCGCGCACCGCCAGCAGATTTCGCTCCGCATCTACCAACTCTACCCGCAGATCCTGCGCCGTCACTCGGACGCCGCCCATACGGCCCGGCATACGCTGCCCCTTCCACACACGACCCGGATACGCACAGGCGCCAATAGAGCCCGGCGCACGTTGCCGGTCCGACTGGCCGTGTGTCTTGGGGCCGCCCCCAAAGCCATATCGTTTGACCACGCCCGTAAAGCCACGCCCTTTCGAAGCGCCTACTACGTCCACGCGGTCTCCCACCTCAAAGACGTCCGCCAGGACCCGCTGCCCTTCCTCGACGCCTTCGATCTCTCGCAGGCGGAACTCGCGCAGATGACGCAATGCAGGTAACTCGTTGCGCGTCAGATGTCCTCTCTCGCCACCGCTCATCCGCTGTGGTTTCACTTCCTCGAAGCCCAACTGAACAGCCTCGTACCCATCCCGCTCGAGCGTCTTGACCTGGGCCACGTAGCACGGCCCCGCCTCGATGACCGTCACCGGGACAGCCTCGCCTTGCTCGTTAAATATCTGCGTCATACCAACTTTTTTGCCCAGGATCGTCTTCACGCCCATACCTCCCCACAAAAGCGACACGTTCCCAACGGCACATCTCGCTGGCCGAAGCGTCGCTCGTGGAATGTGTCGCTTCTACAGTTTGATCTCAATGTCTACACCGGCCGGCAAATTAAGCCGCATCAGGGAATCGATAGTCTTGTTGTCCGGCTCGACGACGTCAATCAGCCGCTTGTGGGTACGAATCTCGAAATGCTCGTGCGAGTCCTTGTCAATAAAAGTCGAGCGACGAACAGTAAAACGCTCAATTCTGGTCGGTAGAGGCACCGGCCCCACTACCGTAGCACCTGTGCGCTCCGCCGTCTCCACGATGCGCCTGGCTGATTCATCGAGCACGCGATGATCGTAAGCCTTTAACCTGATGCGAATCTTTTGCTTGGCCATGTGCCTCACCTAGTCCAGTATTTCTGTGATGACACCCGCGCCGACAGTCAGGCCGCCCTCGCGAATAGCGAAACGGGAGCCTTTCTCAATGGCTACCGGCTCGATCAATTCCACCTCCAGGTTGACACTGTCACCCGGCATCACCATCTCGACCCCTTCTGGCAAGCGAATCTCTCCCGTCACGTCCAGCGTGCGGACGAAAAACTGGGGGCGGTATCCAGTGAAGAACGCCTTGTGACGGCCACCCTCATCCTTACGCAACACGTACACCTCGCTCATAAAGTGCCGGTGAGGATGAATGGTGCCAGGGATGGCAATCACTTGACCGCGCTGCACCTCGTCCCGATCCACGCCGCGCAGCAACAATCCAGCATTGTCACCTGCCCTGACCTCATCGAGTACCTTGTGGAACATCTCCATTGAGGTCACCACAGTCTTGCGCGACTCTTCCTTCAGACCCACGATCTCAACGTGCGTCATAGGCTTCATCACGCCGCGCGTCACGCGCCCGGTGACGACCGTGCCCCGGCCCTTGATTGAGAACACATCCTCGACGGGCATCAGGAACGGCTTGTCCTCATCTCGCTCAGGAGTGGGGATATAGTCATCCACGACACGCATCAACTCCCAGATGCTTTCATACTCAGGTGCATCTGGGTCAGTGCTCGCGCTCTGGAGGGCATGAAGGGCACTACCGCGCACGATGGGCGTCTCGTCGCCGGGGAAGCCGTAGCCGTCGAGCAATTCGCGCAGTTCCAACTCGACCAGTTCCAGCAACTCGGGATCGTCCATCAGGTCCACCTTGTTCAGATAAACCACGATGGCCGGCACGTTCACCTGGCAGGCCAGGAGCACGTGCTCTCGCGTCTGCGGCATTGGGCCATCCGCCGCCGAAACGACCAGGATCGCCCCGTCCATCTGCGCCGCCCCGGTGATCATGTTCTTGATATAGTCCCGGTGCCCAGGGCAGTCAATGTGGGCATAGTGCCGATTTTCCGTCTCGTACTCGACGTGGGCGATAGCCACGGTCAGAATCTTGGTCGCATCACGGCGGAACATCTTGGCATCCGCCTTCGCCACCTCGTCGTATGCCTGGAACGTGGCCATGCCCTTGAGAGCAAGCACTTTCGTGATGGCCGCAGTGAGCGTCGTCTTGCCGTGGTCAATGTGCCCAATGGTACCTATGTTGACATGGGGCTTTGTACGTTCAAATTTTTCTTTCGCCATTTTTCACTCCTTTTCGGATGATCTAACTCCATGTACGGGCGCGGTTACCGCGCCCCTACGTAGCCATACACAATGGCGTCCATCCGTTGTTGATCTACCTCCGCATAATGATGAAATTCCATCGTAAATGTGCCCCGCCCCTGCGTCAGACTGCGCAGGTCGGTTGCATACCCAAACATTTTCGCCAATGGAGCAAAGGCACGTATAACCTGCACTCCCCCTGCCCGAGACGCCACATCCCTGATCTCGGCTCCCCGAGTATTCAAATCTCCCATCACTTCGCCGGTGTACGTCTCCGGCGCAATCGTCTCCAGGTCCATCACCGGCTCCAACAAGACCGGATTGGCCTTTTCCACCCCTGCGTTGAAAGCCATTGAACCAGCCACTTTGAAGGCCAGTTCCGAGGATGTTTCCTCATCCCACTCCGTGTCGAGCAATCTGACTTGCACGTCCACCAGCGGGTAGCCGGCCAATACGCCGCTCTCCATCGCCTCGCGGCAGCCCCGCTCGACCGCTTCGACGAACTCTTGAGGCAAGGCCCTGTCCCGCGTGACATTACTAAAGACAAACCCCTCCCCGGTCGGCAGAGGCTCCACCTCCAGCCACACGCGGCCAAAGTGCATCCGTCCCCCGGTCTGTCGCTCGAATGACCCTTCGCTCCTGACTGTCTGCGTGATCGTCTCACGATAACTGACCCTCGGCCGGCTCACCCGGCCCTGCACACTGAACTCGCGTTTCAGCCGGTCGGCCAGAATCTCCAGGTGCAACTCCCCCATCCCCGAAATGAGCGTCTGCCCGGTGTTCTCATCAATGCGCACGACAAAAGTGGGGTCTTCCTCGGCCAATCTGCGCAACCCTTCGGCCAACCGATCCTGATCGGCCATCGTCCTGGGCTCAATAGCCACCGAGATGACCGGCTCCGGGAAAGAGATTGCTTCCAGGATAATCGGCCCGTTGGGTGCGCACAACGTCTC
>CAYQTW010000055.1:0-12105 GCA_964420485.1 uncultured Anaerolineales bacterium | reverse complement strand
AGGTACAATCATCCCGGCGCTGATCCTCATCCTGCTGGGCGTCTATTTCCTGCTGGGCGAACTGGGCATCAGTATCCCCGGTTGGGACATTATCTGGCCTGTCTTTCCCCTGGCCGGAGGGCTGGCCTTTCTGGGTAGTTACGTCTTTGGCCCCCGGCACGATCCCGGCATGGTCTTTGTCGGCACGGCCGCCACGCTCGTGGGGCTAATGTTTTTCTTCATCACCCTGGGGCCGCTAGAGTACCGCGACCTGGGGACGTGGTGGCCCGTGTTCGTTCTCATCGGTGGTGTCGCCTTCCTGGCTCAATGGGTCGCAGCATGCTTCCGCGATTGGGGCGCGCTCTTCCTGGCGCTGGTGGCCCTCGCGGTCGGTGGCGCGGGACTGGTCGTGACGCTGCAACTGCTCGGCCCCGAGACCAGCAGACTCTTGCCCAATCTGTGGCCCGTCATCTTGATCCTGGTGGGTCTGATGACACTCCTGCGCGCCCTGTTTGGCAAGCGCCCACCGGCAGATGTTGATCGGGATTGACGCCAGCCGCGCCGTCGCCGCCCGCCCGACCGGCACCGAGGTCTATTCCCAGCGGGTCATCGAGGCGCTACTGGCGCTCGACAGCCCGCACCGCTTCCGCCTCTACCTGCGCAGTACGCCGCCGGCCGGCATCTTCCCCGGCGCAGACCTGCGTCTTATCCCCTGCCCGCGCCTGTGGACCCACCTGCGCCTCTCCTGGGAGATGGCCCGCCGCTTGCCGGACGCACTCTTTATCCCTGCCCATGTCCTGCCCCTCGTCCATCCACGCGCCAGCCTGGTCACCGTCCATGACCTGGGCTACCTCCACTTCCCGCAGGCTCATCCCTGGCGCCAGCGGCTATACCTCGACCTGTCAACTCGCTGGAACGCGCGCGCCGCTGCGCATGTCCTGGCTGACTCCGAGGCCACCAAGTTGGACTTGGTGGCCCACTACAGCGTCCCGCCAGACAAAATCACCGTCGCCTATCCCGGCTGCGACGAGAGCCTGGCCCCTGTGCGCGACCCGGCCACGATTGAGGCAGTCAAGACACGCCACGGCATCACCGGCGACTATTTTCTCTACCTGGGCACCCTACAGCCGCGCAAGAACCTCTCGCGCCTCATCACCGCCTTCGCCACCCAGTCCCCCAGTCCCCCAGTCACCCAGTCACCCAGTCACCCAGTCACCCAACTCGTTTTGGCCGGCAAGCGCGGCTGGCTCTACGACGACCTTTTCGCGCAGGTGCGCCGCCTGGGGCTGGAAGGGCGCGTGCTCTTCCCCGGCTACATCCCCGACGAGGACAAGGCCGCCCTGTTGAGCGGGGCGCTGGCTTTCGTCTTTCCCTCGCTCTACGAGGGGTTCGGCCTGCCGGTGCTGGAAGCCCAGGCCTGTGGCTGCCCGGTCATCACCAGCGCCACATCGAGCCTGCCCGAGGTGGCCGGGGACGCGGCGCTCCTGGTGGCCCCTGGCGACACTGCCGCCATCGCAGCGGGCTTACGGCGCATCGCCACCGACCCGGCCCTGCGGGAGAGCCTGATCGAGCGCGGCTTTGCCAACGTGCGCTGTTTCTCCTGGGCTGCCTGCGCTCAATCCATCTTGAGCGTCATTGAGCAGTGCGCGTTGGATGTATCACACCGATGAATCGTGGGGCAGGCTTTCTAGCCTGTCCAAGCGGCAGACTGGAAAGTCTGCCCCACAATAACGAACGACCGCGCCCCGAGGGTGAGGCGCGGTCGCGACGGACATTGAGGCATGAAGGTGGTCAAGCCGGCGCTGCGGGGTAAAAGGTGATACCGATGGTGCCTGGCCCAACGTGCGTGCCGATGACGGGGCTGACCATAGCGCAGTAAACCGTCGAGATACCAAATCGTTCCTTCACCTGTTCGGCGACGGCCTCTGCCTCCTTCGGGCTATCCGCGTCGAGGATGGAAGCCTCGGCCATCTGTCTCCCGCCCAGCCGCTCCTCCACGATATCCAACATCTGCGCAATTGCCTTGCGTTTGGTGCGCACCTGGGCCAGCGCTTCGATGCGGCCGTCTTCCAGGTGCAACAGCGGCTTGATTTTCAGCGCCGTTCCCAGAAACCGCTTGCCCCCGCCGATGCGCCCACCCCGGTGCAGGTACTCGAGCGTGTCCACGGCGAACAGGATGTTCATTCTATCTCGTGTCCCCTCGGCCGCGGCAATGACCTCCTCCAGCGAGCCTCCCGCCGCAGCGACGCGGGCGGCTGCCAGGACAATGAAACCCAGCCCCATTGAGGTGAAGAACGAGTCTATGATCGTGATATCGAGTTCGGGCACCTGCACTTTGGCTGCCTCAGCCGAGGCAACGGTGCCGCTGATCCCGCTGGAGATGTAAGCCCCCACGATGGTATCGGCGCCGCTCTCGGCGGCGACGCGGCGGTAAAAGTCCACGAACTCGCCGGCCGAGGGCTGAGATGTGGTGGGAAGGGTCTTGGCCTCCCGCAGGCGGCGGTAGAACGCCGGCGGGTCTATGTCCACGCCGTCCCGAAGGCGCTCGTCACCCCAGATGAGCCATAGAGGAATGATCGGGATGTCCAGATCGCCCAGGGCTTGAGCAGGGATGTAAGCCGTGCTATCTGTTACCACTGCGATTTTACGATTACTCATAGTTACCTCCCTTTATGATAAGATGTCAGAATATCAATAAATAGAACACCCTACCTGCCGGTAGGGTGCGCTTGATGAGAAGGATACAAGGAAACAAGGTATCTGCTCAATAAAGTGGGGCAATGTAGCCGAGGTTTCCATACCTCGCGGGCATAACGCGCTATGGAAAGCGCGGCTACATTAAAAGTGCCCCAGAATATTGAGATGATACGAAACAAGTCTACTTGTCTACCTCGTACTCCTACGTAGCCTTGACGACAGTGCCGCAGTACGGACATTCGGCAGTATGGGCATCGTGCCACTCGACTTCGTCGGGGATGAGCGGCGCACCGCAGCCGGCACACTGAGCGGGCAGCGTGCCTAGCCGCTCGGGCCTCTCTGCCGTGACGCGCTGCGTCACTTCCTCCAATGAGAAGCCCATCTCGCCCAACTCTTCCTCGACAACGCGCTCCAGTTCGTCGGCTTCGGCGTGATAGCCCTTGTTGCGCAACGCCTCTGTCGTATGGGCCAGGAGGTGGGGCACGCGGCCGACACGACCACTGTGGACGAAGAGCAACAAGGCCTGCTTCGCCCGCTTCACCGCGGCATCGGCGTCATCGGTGGCGAGGTGTGCACGAGCCGCCTGTATCATCAGGCCAGCGGCGTGGATGGGCCGGCCAAGTTCTTTGGCCTTGTCAGCCAGGTGTCCAAAGATGTCGGCTGCCTCGGCGAACTGCCCGTCCGCTATCAGGCGGTTGGCGCGGGCCAGTGCCCGGCGTACTCTAGGCGGCAATGGGGGACGCAGGGGTGGAGCCCCTGGAGGGCGTGGGGAACGCGGTGGACGTCGTCGGAACAGCGGGGGGCGTCTAAAAGGTCGCCTACGAAACATAACAAATTCCTCCTGCTTCCTGCCTCTTGCGTCTACTGCTCGGGAGGCAGCAGCAGAGCATTGATCGCGATGGCTACAATGCCGGCCACGACGGTACGCAGGCCGTAACCAACAAGACTGCGCCCGGATATTCTCCCCAGGAACATTCCCAGTCCAAACAGGCTGGTCAGTGCCAGAAGCGTGGAGAGGGCATAACTGATCAGGATGTCGCCGATAAGTGGTGTCAGGAAAAAGGGGGCGAGTACGATCAACGAAGAAACGAGAGGCGACATGCCATCCACCAACGAAACGACGACCACTGCCACACGCGAGGCCCGGCCGATCTTTGTATCGCCCAAATCAGTGAGCGATATTCTCTCCAGTTCAGCCAAATCGCGCCCGCGTTCGGCGGACTCGGCCAGGTAGGCTCCCCATAGCCCTGAAACCCCTATGGAGACGGAGGTGGCAATGCCGATGCGGATCACGGTGCCGGCGTTGCGGACACCACCCATGTAACTGCCCATCACTATGCCGATCATGGTCAACACACCATCAAAGGCATTGTTCGCCAGCGCGCGGCGAGCGATCTTTAAAAAGCCCGATATACGTTCGTATTCGCGCAAGTCATTGATACCCTGGGCCAGGCACTTGCGCGGGTTCCCCGGTTTTTTCACGGCTAATCTTGCGGCGTGATGACGTCCTCGATGAGCACCCTACCGGCCGCTACCTCGTCAATGGAGTGAATCGCGCCGCCATTCTCCTCGATGACACGGGCGATTTCCTCGTAGCGCAAGTCGTGCCCTTCGATAGTAACTTTGGCGTTTTCCACGCGGCGGTCAATCTCATAGATCGAGATGTTAGCGCCGTCCACGCCCTCCAGTCCAGCCAGCAGTTGCACCAGTTCCGCGATGGTGGGCTCCATAGGTTTCAAGACGTCCAGCACCAATCGTCTCAGGTTTCCCATCTTTACTATCTCCTCCTCACTTTTCCAACGGTATAGAATTTTGTAGGGCAGAATGGTTGGTTGCGGTCAAGACCGCGGTATGAATGTCCGCGCAAAGACCAGGTAGCCAGTGTGAGCCACCAAACGATCCATCGGCCGCAGGCGGGCGGGCACCGCTTTGTACGGCCTGAGCAACAATTCCTCTACTTTGATCAGGCCAAAGTTGGTTTCTGCCAGGGCGCCGATCACGCGGATGACCTGATTGGTGGTGGGCAGGATGCAGCCAAAGAAGCCACCGGTGGCCAGAGCCGCGTGAACCTGTGTCAAATAGTCCCAGGGGTTGGGCAGGTCTAGGAACAGTGCATCGGCCTCACGCTCGTCAAAGCCCGCGGCGATGTCGCGCAATTTGAACTCGACGAATTCGGCCAGCCCAAGTTGCTCCAGGTTTTTGCGGGCCAATCGTTGCATCTCCGGTCGGACCTCGTAGGAATAAACGCGGCCGGTGGGGCTGACCGCCCGGGCGAAAACCAACGTGAGTCCACCGCTGCCAGTGCCGGCCTCGACGACGTGGCAGCCTGGGGCGATGCCCATCTTTATCAGGATGTACCCGGCGTCTTTGGGGTAAACGATCTGGGTGGTACGCTTGAGGTCACGCACGAGGTCGTCGGTGGAGGGCCGAAGCAACAGTAACAGATACCCCATGTGAGTGGACACTTGGGTCCCCCACGGGGCTCCAATCAGATCATCGTGGGCCACCATCCCACGATGAGTGTGGAATTGGGCGCCTGGCGACAGCCGGATGATGAACGATTTACGGTCGCGGCCAACTAGCAGAGCCAGGTCGTCGGGTTGTGCAGTTTGCACGTTTTGTGTCTCCGCGCAACTATCCAGTTCTCATCTCACGTGCGCGGGCATAATTATAGCGCACTCTGACCATAGCGCAACTTTGTGTTTCACGAGTAGGCCGGACGGCCTCACAATTTGTGAAAATCGCAGTTTGACTTGAGAGCAGGATAGTGGTACACTAGACACAGTACTGTAGGCTAATCATCCTGGTCGTCCGCATCGGTTGGCCAGTGAAGCGAAAGGGAGGATCACCGCATGGCAGAAGATAAGAAAACGGTTGTCTGCATTGAAGATGAGCCCGAGATGGTTGACCTGATCGGACTGATCCTCGGGCGCAAGGGGTTCGATCTGATCGGCGCTATTGGCGGGCGGGAAGGCATAGATGCAGTGCGCCAACTCAAGCCCGACCTGGTGTTGCTGGACCTGATGATGCCGGATATGGATGGTTGGGAAGTCTACCAGCACATGAAGGCCGACGACGAACTGAAAAGCATCCCAGTTATTGTCGTCACTGCCAAGGCACAGAGCATTGACAAAGTATTGGGTCTCCACATCGCCAAGGTGGATGACTATGTGACCAAGCCATTTGGCCCACAGGAACTGCTGCAAAGCGTAAACAGAGTACTGGGGACCGAGTTCTGAGACTGGCGGTTCACGAATCGCTTTCAGATGCGTCTGTCCTCGACGACAGAGTAGGCCCTACTCATTGGCGGGTAGGTAAGGTTCATTCTGGCGGGTGCGAAGGGCGGTGGTGACGGGATAACCCCAGAGCCATCGCCGCTTGATTTATGGAGAAAAGCGGGAGGTGAGCAATGGAACTCGTGATGGTATCAATTGAAAAGCCAGAGGCCGTGAATCTCATCCTGGGCCAATCGCACTTTATCAAGACAGTGGAGGACTTGCACGAGACGCTGGTGGGCGCTGTGCCGGGTGTAAAGTTCGGCCTGGCCTTTTGTGAATCTTCAGGCCCGGCACTGGTGCGCGCCAGTGGCACCGATGACGAGTTGGTCGAACTGGCAAAACGGAACGCGCTGGCGCTGAGCGCGGGACACAGTTTCATCGTTTTTCTAGGCGAGGGCTTTTACCCGGTCAACGTGTTGAACGCGATCAAGATGGTGCCCGAAGTGTGCCGCATCTTTTGCGCCACGGCCAATCCGGTCGAGGTTATCCTGGCCGAGACGGAGCAAGGGCGCGGCATCCTCGGCGTGGTGGACGGCGTCAGAACGAAAGGTATCGAGACGGAGGAAGACGTCAAGGAGCGCAAGGCGTTCCTGCGTATGATCGGGTACAAGGCGTAGGCTGTGGCTACCAATCCCGCGCTGGAACTGCTTCTGCGTGCCAACCAACTCAAGCGCGTACCACGCACCGGCTGGGTGATGCGCGGTGTGGCCGGCGCCGAGAGTGTGGCCGACCACAGTTTCGGCGTGGCTTTTATCTCCTTGATCCTGGCCGAGATGGTGGAACAATCTGTGAACGAGGCCAAGTTACTGACCATCGCGCTGCTCCACGACCTGCCGGAGAGCGTGATCAGCGATCTGCCCACGCCTGCGGCGGCCTACTTTCCTGCCGGCGCCAAGCGAAAGGCGGAGGCGGGGGTTCTGAGCAAGTTGCTGCACCGGTTGCCATGCGCCGAGCAATGGCACGCCTGGTGGCAAGAGTTCGAGGATGGAACGAGCATCGAAGGACGGCTCGTCCGCGACGCTGACCGGCTCGATATGCTCATCCAGGCTCACGTCTACGAGCAGACGACCGGCAATTGCCATCTGGAAGAGTTCTGGGATGGGTCAGATGCTTTGGCTTTTGAGTCCACTGCCGCACAGGTGCTGTACAAAGAGTTGATGGGGCTGCGCGAGCGGTCTACCTAGTGGGTGGGAATTCGTGATGCCCGACCGATTGATGTCCAGTGAACTGAAACACTTGCAACGTTATATGCCGTCCGGCTGGCGTGAGCAGGCCGAACCGCCTCTCATGCCAGACGAGGTGGCGAATTGTGTCTCTCACTTGCAAGCGCTGCTCTCGACCGTGGGCACCTACCTCCCCAGAGTCATCCTGGCCGACGATCGTGAGTTGCAAGTTGGCCGAGGCGTGTTCCGCTACGGCACGGCGCTGTTCGCCGACGTCTCCGGTTTCACCGCGATGACCGAGCACTTTTCTCGCGAGATTGGCCGCGAAGGGGCTGAGGAGATCACCCTAATCGTCAATCGTATCCTCGAAGCGATGAACGGTATCGCCATCCGGTACGGTGGTGACCTGTTGTTGTTCGCGGGTGATGCAGCGCTCAGTTTCTACCAGGGGGAAGAGCACGCCGCGCGCGCCTGCCGCGCCGCCTGGGAGATGCAGCAGGCGATGGGGGAGCAATTTGCCCGCGTGGAGACCTCATTGGGAGAGTTCCCGCTCCGCGTGTCTATCGGGCTGGGCAGTGGTGACGTCTTCCTGGTCAGTCTGGGCACGCCCGATAACGCCGCATACGCCGTGATGGGGCCAGCGCTGGCAGCGATGGGTCACGCTGAACATTTGGCCCAGGCCGGGCAGATTTTCATAGACCACACAACGCGCGAGTTAGCCGGTGCTGACCTCACCGTCGTTCCGATCAAGGAGGAAGGCTTTTTCGAGTTGCGCGGGACCGAACCGCGCCCCAGCACGGTCGAGCGCCCCGATTTACGCCTCGCGCCACCGGATGGTTCGCCTCACGCAACGTTGCGCTGGCTGCTGGCACGACTCGATGTCCTAGTCCCCTACCTGGCCCCCGGCTTGCTGGAAAAGTTAGTGCCCTCACCCGGAGAGATTGCTGTCGAAAGCGAACACCGGGGGGTGACCACGCTCTTCACCGACCTGCGCGGGGTAGACGAGTTGGTCGAATTTCTGGGGCCTGAACGCGAGTGGTTGCTTACCGAGGTCGTCAACCACCACTTTCTGGCGGTGCGAAACGTCGTCGAACGATACGAAGGAGTGCTGCACAAGGTTGGGGCCGGTCCGAGCGGGCCGCACCTGCTCATCACCTTCGGCGCGCCCAAGAGCCACGCCGATGATCCCGAGCGGGCGGTGCGGGCGGCGCTGGAGATGCAGAAAGCGCTCGTGGAGGTCAACCAGGAGATAGAATCGCTGATCGGCGACGCGCCGGATTTGCGGCGCCCGCTGCTGCGGCAAGCGATGGGCATCACCACCGGCTTTGTCTTTGCCGGCAGCGTCGGCTCGACCAGACGATGGGAGTACACCGTGATGGGCGACCTGGTCAACCTGGCCGCTCGCTTGATGGCAGCGGCCGCCGATGGGGAGATTCTGGTCGCCGGCAACACTGTGCGCCACCTGGGCGAGCGGTTCGAACTGCGTCCCCGGAAGCCGATGCGGGTGAAAGGGAAGAGCAAGCCGATACCCTACTCACAGGTGACCGGGTTGAAACAATTACCTCTCTTGTTGGGGACGGCCGAGGGGCGGATCGTGGGCCGCGAGGCTGAGTTGGAGACGGCGCAGGCTTTGCTGGAGGGAGTGAGCGAGGGGACGGGGAGTGTGCTGGCGGTATGCGGCGACGCCGGGATGGGCAAGACCCGGCTGACCCAGGAGATCGCGCAGCGGGCGCAGCGGCGCGGGATGCAGGTGATCGTCGGCTCGTGCCTTTCCTACGGCGGCGACATCCCCTACCTGCCGTGGGCCGACGTGCTGCGCGCCCTGTTGGGCATCTCTGCGTCCGACCGGTCGGCGCAGTTGCAGCAATTGACGCGCGGACTGGCGGCGGCTGGCCTGACCGGCTGGGAGCCCCTGGTCGCGGAGCCGTTAGGTCTGGAGGCGGATGAGACGGAACTGACGGCTTCATTGGACGCCCGGCTGCGGCAGCAGCGGCTGTTCGACATCGTGCTCGAACTGCTCGAGCGCTACGCCCGGACGCAGCCACTGTTGCTGGTGCTCGATGACATCCACTGGATTGACTCCACCTCGCTAGAACTGCTGGATTACGTGGCGCGCAACGTCGCTTCTTTCCCGGCGCTGGTGTTGATCCTGTACCGGCCGCGGGATTGGCTGGAGGGACATTGGCGCCACCTCAAGCACGCGGACGAGGTTATGCTGGAAGAGTTGCCAGAGGCGGCTAGCGAAGAGTTGGTCGCCGATCTATTGGGCGTGGAGGACGCGCCAGAGCAATTGACCGAACTGGTGGTGGGCAAGGCGCAGGGCAACCCCTTCTTCACCGGCGAGGTGGTGCGAGCGTTGGTAGATGCCGAGGTACTGAGACGGGATAACGGCCATTGGGAATTGGTCGCTGACCCGGACCAGGCCGGCGTACCCGATACGATCAATGGCGTCATCCAGAGCCGCATAGATCGGCTGGAGGAGACCGCCAGACGGGTGCTCCAGGTGGCCTCGGTCATTGGGCGCATCTTTAGCGTGCCGGTGCTGGATGGCGTCTATCCCTACGACGATATTGACGGCACACTGCCCCGGCGCTTGAGCCAACTGGGCGCGTTGGGGCTGGTGATGATGGAGGTAGAAGAAAAACTCGATTCAGAGCAGCGCTACTTGTTCCGGCATGCGCTGACACAGGACGTGGCTTACGAGAGCCTCTCTTACGCGCGGCGACGCGACCTGCACCGGCGCGTGGGGGCGTTCGTCGAGACAGAGGGATGGGAGGCGGTGAGCGAGCGCCTCGGTTTTCTGGCCTACCACTTTTTCCAGGGGCGGGCCTGGCGCGAGGCGCTGCGCTACTCACTGGCGGCGGGCCGCAAGGCGCAGCGGGAGTACGCCAACGAGATCGCCACTGCCCACCTCGAACGGGCGCTACAAGCGGCGGAGGAACTGGACGAGCCGCGCGAGGAGGAGCGGCTGGAAGCCCACGAGGCGCTGGGCGAGGTGCTGACCATCGTCGGACGTTACGATGAGGCATTGGAGCATCTGGGGGCGGCGCGGGCGCTGGTGGAGGCGTGGCCGCCGTCGTCAGCGCGGGACCGCAGGCTGGCTGATCTGTACCGCAAGACGGCCGGGGCGCACGAGGCCAAGGGAGATTATGAAGTCGCGTTGAGGCAACTCGAAAGGGGATTGGCGTTGTCAGGTGTCACTGAGACACTTGAGGGGGCGCGGATTCACCTCAATTTCGCCGCCGTGTTCTCCCGCCAGGGCCGTCATACTCAGTCCATCGAAGCATGCAAACAGGGGTTGCATATTGCGGAAGTGGTTGGTGGTCCAGATGGGAGACGGATCATTGCACACGCACGCTATCAATTGGGAAACATCTTGGTTCGCCTGGGAAGATTGACAGAGGCGGTCGAGGATTGCAGGCAAAGCCTGCTCATATACAGAGAGCTGGGCGATCTATTGGGACAACTTCAGGCTCATAACAATTTGGCCATGGCCCATCACCACCAAGATGCTTGGGGATTGGCAGCTGAGCACTATCGGGCGGCGATGGAGATCGTGGATCAGATCGGCTATGCCGAGGGACAGGCGCGAGTCGCTACCAATCTTGGCGAGATCTATTTGAAGCAAGGAGACTTGAATGCGGCCAAGGGACAATATCAAGCAGCGCTGAATGTTGTCGAGCGATTGGGGATGCTCTACGGTGTAGCATTGTTACACAATAACTTGGGTGCTGCGCACGTTCAGGGAGGGGAATGGGACGAGGCGGCCAAGCATCTGGAACAAAGCCTGGCTCTATTCGAGGAGATCGGTTCAGAGGATTTTCTGGCCGAGTTATTTCGTCACCGCGCTGAGGTGGCGTTGGGCCAGAGAGAATTGGGCGACGCATTGACCTGTGCGGAACACTCGTTGAACTATGCCCAGGTTAATAGCATGCGCTTGGAAGAAGGGATGACCAGACGTGTGCTGGGCCGCGTGTATATGGAGCGGGGAGAGTTGGAGCAGGCCGAAGAGGCGCTGGCGCGGGCGCTGGAGATTGCGCAAGAGGCGCACAAACAGCACGAGATTGCACTCACTCACCTGGAGCTGGCCCGGCTGCGGTTGCAGCAGGGCTTGGAAGATGAGGGGAGAGAATTGGCGCGGCAGGCCGCCCAGGTTTTCGAGGAACTGGGAGCGCGGTTGGATTTGGAGGAGGCGGAGCGGTTGTTAGGGGTTAGTCGTTAGGAAGACACTAGAGCGAATGGGGAAAGGAACGAATTTCTTACGCTCAATCCGCTCTCAATTCGCTTTTTTCCAAATTCGCTGTAGTGTTTCCGGCGACCTGGAGGGAGGTGATGCCCTTGAAACAATCTACCGATGGTTATTCACGATGGATTACATTCATACACCGGGCGGGAGAGGAGGATTAAACGATGAAGACTAGGCATTTGTTTGTTTCGTTCGTTCTGGGTTTGGGGCTGGCGCTGGGCTTGCTGTGGGCGTTGAACGGATGGCCCACACCGGTCACCGCCGCGCCTGTGCCGGATCCGGTCCGTGAGCCAATGTCACGGCCACTACAGGGCGGCGTCATCACCGTCTGCCTGAGCAGCGGTGTTTGTGATTATGACAACATTCAGGCCGCCGTGGACGCGGCCAGTGATGGCGATGTCATCAAAGTGGCGGCCGGCGTCTATACCGGCACGGTTCTGCGCCTGTCTCCGCCGGGCTATCAAGTAGCGCCTGCTGTCATCACCCAGGTGGTCTATATCAGCAAGAGCCTCACCATCCGCGGCGGCTACACGGTTACCAACTGGACTACATCCTACCCCCTCACCCAGCCCACTACGCTGGACGCTGAGGGTCAGGGCGGGAAGCGGGTCATCGTTGTCGGCGGAGGCAACGTCACTGTCAAACTGGAGAACCTGCGCATCACTGGCGGCGACGCCTCCGGGCTGGGTGGAGGTCCGTTGGGGTATTACGCCAGGATGGGAGGGGTGTGGAGGGATTACTC
>CAYQTW010000054.1:7357-12146 GCA_964420485.1 uncultured Anaerolineales bacterium | reverse complement strand
GCTTATCCGTTTCCCATCCGTTGCGCCGATTGACGCGCTGGTGTACGAGTTGACAGGGGCAACGGATAGGAGCGAATAAGCGGATGAAGGGGTAGCGACTATCCGCTTATCCGTTTCCCATCCGCTGCGGCGAACGCTTGCGGGGAAAATTATGCATATCTTGCGCAAGTTAGCATAGATTGGAAGATAGAACAAATAGGAGGTCTCATGCCCAAAGCATTGATCACAGGTATCACCGGTCAAGACGGGTCGTATTTGGCCGAGTTCTTGCTGGAAAAAGAGTACGAGGTCATTGGAATGGTGCGGCGGAGTAGCACCGTCAACTTTTCCCGCATCCAGCACATTCAGGACAAAATCACGTTGGTCTCTGGCGATTTGCTGGACCAGGGGTCCCTCATCAACGTGCTGCAAAAGCACCAACCGGTCGAGGTCTATAACCTGGCGGCCCAGTCCTTCGTGCCGGCCTCGTGGGAGCAACCGGTCTTTACCGGCGGGGTGACAGGGCTGGGCGTGACGCGCATGCTGGAGGCGGTGCGCACGGTGGATGAGAGCATTCGCTTCTACCAGGCATCGAGCAGCGAGATGTTTGGCAAGGTGCAGGAGGTGCCACAGAACGAACACACCCCTCTCTACCCCCGCAGCCCTTATGGCGTCGCCAAGGTCTATGGCCACTGGATCACCATCAACTATCGCGAGTCCTACGGCCTGCACGCCACCTCTGGCATCCTGTTCAACCACACCAGCCCCCGCCGGGGACTAGAGTTCGTCCTGCGCAAGATCACCCACGGCGTGGCAAAGATCAAACTGGGGCTGGACAGCGAACTGCGGTTGGGCAACCTGGACTCTTGCCGCGATATTGGCTTTGCCGGTGACTATGTGCGGGCGATGTGGCTCATGCTCCAACAGCCCGCGCCGGACAATTACGTCGTCGCCACAGGAGAGACCCACTCCATCCGCCAGATGTGCGAGGCGGCGTTTGGGTACGTGGACCTGGACTGGCAAGAGTACGTGGTGCAGGACCCGCGCTTTATGCGGCCGGCGGAGGTGGACCTGCTGGTGGGAGACGCCAGTAAGGCCCGCCAGGTGTTGGGATGGGAGCCGCAGGTCGGTTTCCGCGAGTTGGTGGGAATGATGGTGGATAATGACCTGGAACTGCTGAGAAATGAACAATGAAGCAATGAACAACGAAGCAATGAACAATGACAGAATGGAAGCTGAATAAGGAGCATACGATGACAGATATTCATTTCGGTACCGACGGCTGGCGAGCACGCATCGCCGAGGATTACACTTTTGACAACGTGCGCCGCGTCGCACAGGGCTTTGCCGACTATCTGATAGCCCACGGCAAGCAGGACGCCGACCTCGTAGTCGGCTACGACAAACGTTTCGCCGCCGAGCACTTTGGGGCGGCCGCCGCCGAGGTGATGGCGGCCAACGGCTTTCGCGTCTGGCTGACCGATACTGCTACTCCCACTCCGGTCATCTCCTACGCGATCACTGAACGCGAAGCAGTTGGCGGCATCAACATCACGGCCAGCCACAACCCGCCCGGGGATTGTGGCTTCAAGGTGCGTGACGAGCACGGCGCCGCCGTCGCGCCGGACGGCTTGCGGGAGATCGAAGCGGCCATTCCGCCCATCGGCAAGGTCAAGCGAACGCCGCTGGAAGAGGCCCAGGCGCAGGGACAGATAGTGGTCTGGGACCCGGCGCCGGCCTACCTGGCCCACATTGGCAAGTTGGTAGATGTCGAACCGATCAAGGAAGCCGGTCTCCATATCCTGGTCGAGCCGATGTGGGGCAACGGCATCGGCTGGTTCCCGCGCATCCTCGGCGGTAGCAAGACGCAGGTGACCGAGATCCACAACGTGCGCCATCCGCTCTTCCCGGAGATGAAGCGGCCCGAGCCGATCCCGCCCAACGTGGACGTGGCGCTGCAAAAGACAGTCGAACTGGGCGCCGACGTGTGCCTGATCATGGATGGCGACGCCGACCGCATGGGCATCGGCGACGAGCACGGCGTCTTTGTCAACCAACTGCAAGTCTACGCGCTCCTGGCCTACTACTACCTGGAAGTGCGTGGCGAGCGCGGAGCCATCGTCAAAACCATCTCCACCACCTCGATGCTGGAGAAACTGGGAGAGATATACGGCGTGCCGGTTTACCAGACCGGAGTGGGCTTCAAGTACGTGGGCCCCAAGGTGCTGGAGACGGACGCGATGATCGGCGGGGAGGAGAGCGGCGGTTATGCCTTCCGGGGCAGCGTCCCGGAGCGGGACGGCATCCTGGGCAACCTCTACTTTCTCGACCTGATGGTGCAGACGGGAAAGACCCCCTCGCAACTATTGACCTGTCTGTACGAGAAACTGGGCGCGTCGTACTATTACGATCGCATAGATACCCGCTTCCCCCCGGAGAAGCGACCGGAGGCTCAGTCCCGGCTGGACGCGGCCCGGCCCGAGACACTGGCGGGCGTGCGCGTGACCGACGTCGTGACCCTCGACGGCTACAAGTACGTGTTGGAGGACGGCGGGTGGCTACTGATCCGCTTCTCCGGCACCGAGCCCATCATCCGCGTCTACTGCGAGACCACCGACGAGAGTAAGGTGCAGCCGTTGCTGGAGGAGGGGTTGAGGCTGGCGGGATTGGCGTAATCGGGACGAGCGCGAGCGTGAAATCCTTGACTTTCGAACAGCGATATGATACACTAAACTTGCATCAGGTAAATTGGTTCCTGATGCGGGCGGGCTTGTGGGGGCGCAGCGTGGTGTGCCCTAATCCATTCTATTTCACGAAAGGAGGGTTATCCGATGAAAGTCAAACGTACACTTGTTCCTTGTTCCCTGGCCCTGGTCATTCTATCCATTCTGTTGATGAGCGTAGCCGGGGCTGCACCAGGCGCGGCCGACACAACGAGCCTTCCCCGTACCGCCGCACTGACCGCGCCAATGACGGTGAGGCATACACAACCACTGAACGCTGATGCCGGCAGCGTAATAATCAAGAAGGATGCCTCTGCCGCCGCGTACTCGCTCACCGATCCCATCGTCATTGACGGCGTCTTTACCGGCGCTCTCATAGACGGCGACGGCACCGACACGGCCGGTGCCGGCAGTGCCCACCCTACCAAATTCGTCGAGCAGAAAAAGTTCGACGCCGCCGACAACGTCTGCTACCAGGACACCAACGGCAGTGGCCAGGCCGACGCGGGCGACGCCTACTGGCTCGACGACGGCGATGACAACTATGATGTAGGTGACGCCGTCATCGTTGGTGCACCCGTGCTCGGCGCCGGCGCCCGGGTGGATGCGCTGGCCGGCGAGACCGCCATCGCCTACAATGACGCCGAGATCAACGACAACAACCAGTATGATGACGGCGAGGACATTTACCTGGTGGATAGCGAGAGCGAGTTCCGAGGCGCCATGCAACGCATCGTCTACGACCCGCTCTATCCCGGCTCTGGCCAGGTACTCGCTCACATCTACATTGCCAACACCACCGACACCGTCTTTATGCACAACGATTTCATCGTGGACACCGAATCGGTGTGGATTGACGATGGCATCACCAACACCGTCGCCGGCACGCAAGAGGCAATTGGCTTTCAACCCTTTACCAACGCCATCAGCAGCACGCTGAACGTACAGATCTTTGGCCGCTGGTTCACCACCGCCGACGATGTCTACTGGAAATCCACCGGCTGGATCAGCGATACCTGGGCGACGGGCGACTCCCTGTGGCTCGACATGGACGGCAACGGCGTCTACGACACTGGCGCTGATCTCGTGCTCATCAGCACCGGGGTCCTCAACGACGGCGACGTTGGCCGCGAACTCAACAGCGACGGCCTGACGCCAACCTACAACTTTACCTACAACGACGAAAACGGCAACGGCCAATGGGACATCGGCGAGGACATTAGCACGCTCGACGGCGACGAGATCTATGACTGGAACTATTTCGACGACCGCTGGTCCTGGCTGGTTGACGGCGATGGCGACACCACCGATGGCCGGGGTGACGAAGACCTGACCCGCATTGACGGCAACACCTGGTTCCAGGCCGACGACCAGGTCTACCACTGGGACGCCGACACCAATGGCGATTGGAACGAGGGCGACGGACTGTGGGTTGACGACGATGGCGACGGCGTCTTTGGCGCCAGCGACAGTGTGCTCGTGCGCGGTACCATGACCGGCGGCGAGACCGGCAAACTGCTCCAGGTCGCACTGGTGGACGGTGACGGCGACACCACCGATGGCCCGGGCAGTGAAAACACCGCCCGCTGTGGCCAGACCCCCTTTGCCCTCACGGACCACGTCTTTTGGTACGACGTGTACGACGACGATAACTGGTTCTGGAGCAGCGGCGACGGGCTGTGGATAGATGACGACGGCGACGGCATCTTTACCGACGGCGTGGACCGCGTGCTCGTGCGCGGCAGCATGACCGGCGGCGAGAGCGGCATTCGTCTGACACACGGCGCCCACCACTTTGGCTACGACGACGGCGAAATTGACCTCAACGGCCAATACGACCCCGGTGAGGACATTTACGCCACCAACACCTACCTGGCCTACGATGACTTTGAGGTCAACTTTAACGGGGCCTACGACTCCGGCGAGGACGTCTACGACCGCGACTATATCGAAATCTGGGTCTATGCCGAGGGGGACACTGCCCAGGTGCCCACTGACATGTACCATCCTGACCTGGAGCCGGGCCTGCGCGACGTCGGCTTTCGCGTGCACGTCAACGGCATCCGCGTGGACGATCCCACCGACGA
>CAYQTW010000054.1:0-7257 GCA_964420485.1 uncultured Anaerolineales bacterium | reverse complement strand
CATCGTCATCAAGGAGCCGCTCTTTGACACCATCACACCGTGCCCACTGGGTGAGAACTTTTACTGCTGGAGCATCTTTGTCTACAACCCCAGCGACGAGCCCCTGGGCAGCATCGTGCTGACCGACACACTGCCGGAGGGATGGGAGGGTTTTGTGTATTACATTGAGACACACCCCCCTGGTCTCCCCGTGGTAGTTGGACACGCTCCTGACGGACGTCCTGTCATTCAACTCCCGGAGGGCTTGCCACCTGGTGGATGGGTGGAGATCATCATCTGCGGCTTTGGGCCTATTGAGCCGGGCGCCGAAGAAATAATCAATCGCGTGGACGGCGAGATGGACGACGACGGAAATCCGGACACGCCGCCCGTGCCCATCCCAGGGGACAGTTCCAGCGTGCCCGTCGTCCCTGAACCCGAGGTTGAACTGTTCAAGATCCCTGACAAGACCGAGGTGACAGCGGGCGGAACGGTGATCTGGCTCATCGGCGTGGTGAACACGGGCCGGCTAGCGGTGGACAATACCAGTCTCAAGGACGGTGATCAGACGCTGCCGTTGGATACGTTGGGGCGCGGGCACGTGCGTATCGCTGGCCTTCAAACCGAGGTCTCAGCCACGCTCACGCCGAGCACGACCTTGACCAACACCCTCACACTGGAGGGCGAGTTCACGACGTCAGCCGGCGCGACGCGCTCCTATTCGACGTCGGTCAGCGCTAGTGTTCACGTCACGGCAGCCGTGCCGATGTGTACCTGGGAAAAGAGCATCTGGATCAACGACGCCGGGCCTTACACTCCGACGGCTGGCCCCTTTGACGTCGCCATCAGCGACACGGTAAAGATCCAGGACGCAGTCCACTGCAACTTTGACTGGGACGGCAATCTGGACGATGGCTGGGGTTCGGACTATATGGGTCTGAACCAGACAGACTCTACCTGGGGTGACGCCACTCATCCGAGCGCTGGCACGTTATCCTGGGGTATCACGCCGACGGTGCCTGCTTCCACTACCATCATCTTGACCAAGACGTTTCATGTCACCGGCACACATCTTGTCTCGGATACATTCACTTTGGACGAACGCTTGGAAGTCACTGGTCACGACACTGTTGAGCAGCCAGTCGAGTTCCACTGGAGCCGAGGCTACTCCTGGGAAAAGAATATCTGGATCAACAAGAGAGGCCCCTACGCCCCGGAGGATGGTCCCTTCGACGTCACCGTCAGCGACACCATCAAGATCATGGATGTGGTTCATTGCGATTCTGACTGTACCGGCACCTTGACAGAAACGTGGCCATTGACCTACACGAGTCTACAACAGACTGATGCAAGCAGCGGTACTGTTGCAGTGACTATTAAAGCAAATCAGGGCACGCTATCCTGGCACATCACCCCAACTGTACCTACCTCCAGAACAGTGTATCTGCTCAAAGAATTCCACATCAAGGATGTGCCCCCCTTCTCAGATACATTCACGTTGGACGAAGGGCTGGACATCTCGGGATATGGCTCCTTTGACAAGCCGGTGACATTCCATTCGAAAGGGAAATATACCTGGGACAAAAAGATCTGGATCAACGACACAGGGCCTCACACCCCGGCAAGTGGCCCATTTGGTGTTGCCGTCAGCGACACAGTAAAGATCCAGGACGCAGTTCATCGTGACTCTGATTGGAACGGCACCTTGATAGAGCGATGGGCGTCGAGTCAAATGCAACTGCAAGGTAAACCTGAGGTCAGTCATGGCAATATCATTTCCACCTCAGACAGACTGGACTGGGTTATCAGCCCCACGGTGCCCGCCTCCACGACGGTGTTCCTGACCAAGACATTCCACATCTCTGGCGAGTTTCTCGTTTCAGATGCATTCTATCTGCACGAATGGCTGCAAATGCCCAGCTACGAAACTTCCTACAAGCCAATCGAGTTCCACGTGGGTGATGGGTACAGTTGGGACAAAGAATGGTGGTTCGAGGGAGAAGCAACAAGATATGACCCTGAGAGTGACTCGGCATCTGTTGTTGTTAGTGACACGATAAAGATTCGAGATGTGCTTCACGCCGACTCCGCCTGGAGCGGTACTTTGACAGAGACGTGGCCGACGGCCTACGTGGACCTACAGAGCATCAAATCCAGTCACGGCTATACCGTTACGGGTTCGGGCAAGATGAACTGGGTGATCACACCGACAGTACCCACGTCTACGCAAGTCATTCTGACCAAGACATTCCACATCTCTGCTACGCCCCTTCTCACCTCAGACTGGTTTTACGTGAAAGAAAGTCTGGACGTTCCCGGCTACGGTACCTTTGATGATCGGTATGACAAGCGAGTAGACCTCCGACCCACATCGGGCTGCTCGTGGGACAAGGAGGTCTGGGTCAACGGGGGAGGGCCTTTTGACGCTGGGGCTGCCACCTTCAAAGTCGTCCCCAGCGACACGGTCAAGATCAGAGAAGTGCTTCACTCCGACTTTGCCTGGAACGGCACTTTGACAGAGACGTGGCCCACGGCCTATATGAGTCTTCAGAGCGTCGAGGCCAGTAGCGGCACCATTACTACGGAATCGGGCGGGATGAGTTGGGTGATCACACCAACGGTGCCCACTTCCACTCAGGTCATTCTGACCAAGACGTTTCACATCTCTGCTACACCACCAGTCACCGAGACGTTCCTCTTGGACGAACACCTGGACATCCCCGGTCACGGTGACGCCGATAAACCGGTGACGTTCCGCGCGTCGTCCTCTTTTGGAACCCTCTGCGTGAACGAGGGCCCTTCGGTTAAAGGTGAGAATCTACGTAGGATGCTCGACCAGCATATTCCGGTGACCAAGTCCCACAGCGCATTGCTCATCTTTACCCAATGTTACGGCGGCAACATGGTGGATAATTTCAGAGGTCGCGACAAAACAGGGGTTGCATCAGCCACGTCGCGTGGTGAGGAAGCGATCTATGGAGGGTATCACAGCAATGCCTCCGCTGGTCTGCGGCCCGGTGCAAGGCGCACGAGTGATGACGTCCACAACGGCGGCGTTGCCGGGAAGAATAATGATGAGCATCCTATCAAAGCAGGCGAGACAATCTCTCTGACGCCTACGAGCCTCACAGGGACAATCAAGAGCCGCCACGTCCTCGTTTATGCCGGGAAGCCCGGCCCCCTAGACGTCATTGACCGCATCAATATCCAGAATAACTTTGCTAACCAACACAACACGACGGTGACGACCGTCGGCGGCAGCGGCGGCCCAGGATGGGACTATCCTGGAACCCAAGCCGGATTGCAACAGGCGCTCGCAAAAATCGGCCGGCAGATGAATAGTGACGAGCAATTCATCCTGTTCGTCACCGACCACGGAGATGAGCACCCGGAGGAAAAGGACGTCAACGCTGCTTCCTCCTCTAAAGTACGTGCCGATGTTCTAGTCCCTGCCTCGCTCGTGGATGACATGAACAGCACCACGGAAAACGACGATGGGACAGGTGTCACGCTCTTTAGCCCTGGGGATACCAACTTTGACCCGGGTGATTTGGTCATCACTCTCGAAGGATCTACTACCGAATACACCGAATTCACCGATTTCTCGGTGGACCTGGACGGCGACGGCAACCTGAACGGTCCAGGGGAAGGACACAGCCTCTTTTTCCACATCCCAGAACTGGACTTGATTCCTTCTGTTGCCGAGGAGGACTTTGTCCTCGGCATCAACATTGAGAATCAGACTCCGGTAGATCTGTTCTTCTCCTACGTGTCAATGGACAGCGGCTCGATTCCCAAAGGGGAGCCTCAGCCCGCCGTCACCCTTGAAGCGTGTGTGTACCTGCCGCTGGTACTACGCGACTACCAGTAGCCCAACGAGTCAAAACGAGTCAACGAGAGAGCAGGGGGCCAGGGAGATGAATCTCCTTGGCCCCCTCGTTCTTTGTCGTTGTCACATTGACAGATTCCCCGCGCCGGGCTATACTGGCCCGGCGATGAAATTGACCAGACAGATCAAGGAGCAGGCGCGGCGGATAGGCTTTGACCTGGTGGGCGTGACCCGCCCGGCCCCCAGCGCCCACGCTGCTTTCTACACCGACTGGCTGGCGCGAGGCTACCACGGCGAGATGGCTTACCTGGCCCGGCCCGACGGGGTCGAGAAGCGGGCCGACCCTCGCCGCCTGATGCCGGAGACCCGCTCCATCGTCGTCGTGGGGATGAATTACTACACCGGCGACTTTCCACCGGCCGAAGGATCACGTGGCCGCGTGTCCCGCTACGCCTGGGGGGCCGACTATCACGCCGTGCTGACGGAGAGGCTGCGCCAACTCGCCGCCTGGATCGCGGAGCAGGTGGGGAGGCCGGTGGCCCACCGGGTCTACGTGGACACCGGCCCGCTGCTGGAGCGGGAACTGGCCCAGCGGGCTGGACTGGGCTGGATCGGGAAGAACACCTGCCTCATCCACCCCCGCCTGGGATCGTACTTTTTCCTGGGCGAACTCTTGCTCTACCTCGAACTGGAGCCCGACGTCCCTTTCCCCGCCGACCGCTGCGGCGCCTGCACCGCCTGCCTGGACGCCTGCCCCACCGGCGCACTCGTCGCCCCCCGCACACTCGACGCCCGCCGCTGTATCTCTTACCTCACCATCGAGCACCGGGGCCCCATCCCGGCGGAACTCGGCCCGCTGCTGGGCGACTGGGTCTTTGGCTGTGACGTGTGCCAGCAGGTCTGCCCCTGGAACCGGCGTTTCGCCCGCCCCACCTGCGAACCCGCCTTTGCGCCCCGTCCCGGCCAGACCGCCCTTGACTTGGCCGAACTCCTCGCGCTCGACGATGACGGCTTCCGCGCCCGCTTCCGCGACACCCCCCTCTGGCGGGCCAGGTGCGAGGGGCTGGCCCGCAACGCCGCCATCTTGTCAGGCCTGCGAGACTCTTTGCCAAACCGCGCCAGTGATGTTATACTGCCTGTCAGCACCAAACATCCAAACATTTACCTGAAGGAGGACACAATGTACAAGTACCGTATCGCGCTGATGCCCGGCGATGGCATCGGCAAAGATGTGATGGACGCGGCCCAGATCGTGCTCGACAAGATCGCGCTCGACGCCGAGTATGTCCCCGCCGACATTGGCTGGGAGTTCTGGCGCCAAGAGGGTGAACCGTTGCCACAGCGCACAGTTGACACCCTCAAGACCTGCGACTGCGCCCTCTTCGCCGCCATCACCTCCAAGCCCAAAGAGGAGGCCGAGAAAGAGTTGATTCCCACATTGCAAGGTCAGGGGCTCACCTACCGCAGCCCCATCGTGCGTATGCGCCAACTCTTTGATCTCTACGTCAACCTGCGCCCCTGCAAAGCGTTCGAGGGCAACCCGCTCAATTTCCGCGACGATGTAGACCTGGTCGTCTTCCGCGAGAACACGCAGGGTCTCTACGCCGGGGTCGAGTTCCACCCGCTGCCGGAGGAGGTGCGAGCCGTGCTGGAGGCACACCGCCCCCGCATGGCCGCCTTCGAGGGTGTGTCATCAGAGGACATTGCCCTCTCCTGTCGCATCTTTACCCGCGCCGGCTGCCAGCGCATCGTGCGCCGCGCCTTTGAGTATGCGCAGGCCCACGGCTACCCCACCGTCACGCTGGTCGAAAAGCCCAACGTCATCCGCGAAACCAGCGGGCTGATGGTGCGCGAGGCCCGCAAAATCTCAGCCGAGTTCCCCGAGATTGAACTGTGGGAGGCGAACGTGGATGCGATGGCCATGTGGCTGGTCAAGAACCCGCAGAAATATGGCGTGCTCGTCTCCAGCAACTTGTTCGGCGACATCGTCTCTGACCTGGCAGCGCAGTTGGTGGGCGGGCTGGGGTTCGCCTCCAGTGGCAACATCGGCGACGACTTTGCCATCTTTGAGCCTACCCACGGCTCAGCGCCCAAGTATGCCGGTCTCTACAAGGCCAACCCCACCGCCATGCTGTTGGCAGTCAAACTGATGCTGGCCCATCTGGGGGAGACGGAGACGGCACAGGCGCTGGAGCAGGCCATCGCCGACGTGATCGCCGAGGGGAAGGTGCGCACCTATGACCTGGGTGGGAGCAACACGACGCTGGAGGTGGCGCAGGCGGTGGCGGAACGACTGTAGGGGCGCGGTTACCGCGTCCCTACGCGCCCCCTTACATCAGGCTGCCCCCTGGGGCCATCGCCACGACGACGCCGATCTGCGTCACGGCAAACGCTGCCACCAGCCGGTACATTCCTGTCCGCTCGTAGAGTATATCCGCATCGCGCCAGTGGAGCCACCAGTGGACGATGACAGCGCTCCAGGTGAGAAAGGCAAACGCGACGCCGATGGAGCGCCAGTTCCAGTAGCGCGACACGGATTCAGCGCCGAGGAAGGCAAAGCCGGCCAGGGTCGCCACCGTCGCCACAATCAGCCCGTTCCGCTTGCCGATGATCAGTGTCAACGTCCTGTCGCCGCGCTGCCGGTCCTCCTCCATCTGATAAAACTGGGTCAGCGGGTACCAGGCCGCGAACAGGCAGGAGAAGGCTGCCACCACGTTGAAGATGGGCGGGCCGAGCGGCATGTCCATCGCTGCCCATCCGGCGTAGACAGTCAGCCCCCCGTAGCCGATGGCGTTGATCAGTATATCCGCCCCAGGCCGGCTTTTGATACGGACCGGGGGCGCCGAGTAGAGGATGGACATCACGAAGCAGAGCAGGTAGGCGACGGCGAAACGTGTACTGATGAAAAGGGCAATCACCAGTCCGGCAATCATCACGACCAGGGCAAAAAGGCCCAGCCGGCGCGGGGGCGGCGGTGGATCGTGCAGGAAGGCAATGTCCCCTTCGTCCTTGTCAAAGGCGCTGTTGATCGCCAGCGTGCCGCCGCTGCCCAATATCCCCCACGCAAGCGCCGCCAGCACCCAGCGGGAGAACGTACCGATGGTAAAATGAAATCCGCTGGCCAGCAGGAACCCCACCGACATCTGGGCAATGACGCTGGGCGCTCCAGGCAGGCGCAGGTGCAGCACGTAGGGCAGCCAACTGGCGGGGAGAACGCGGGTCAATAGTTGACGCATAGTGAACCTCCATGATAGAATTGAGTAGTACCTTTCCAACAACATCCTTGCACAATGGGCAAGAAAATCATGCTTGAGCATGGACAAGCTCAGAGCATGTCTGAAAATTCCTACGGGCCGGCTGCCTGGGCTGCCCCCAGGCGTCTGAGCATCACACGAGTCATTGCAGCGTACACCATCGCTTCACTGGTTTCGGTGAGAACTTGGTCTTTG
>CAYQTW010000053.1:0-12276 GCA_964420485.1 uncultured Anaerolineales bacterium | reverse complement strand
TCAATTCTAAATGAAAGGAACCACCTATCCGCTTATCCGCTGCCTATCCGTTGCATCAATCACGAGACGGTAAACACATATATCCCTATGTTAGAGCGAGATGAGTAGATGAGGAATGATTTGCAAACAATGTGTCAGGCCCTCCTCCAGGCCGACCCGGACATTGCCGAAATTATCCAGTTCGGCTCCTCCGTCTACGCGCCGGACCTGGCCCGCGACGTGGACCTGGTGGTGACGACCTACGCCAGGAAGGACAGCGCCGTCTACTGGGACGCTCTTCTGGATTACGACGTGGACCTGGTGGTGCGCGAGCCGGGGCAGCCGGTGGGTCGCGACATAGCGCTCAGCATACGCGCCTGGAGCCGCAGCCTCTACGGCAACGGCCGGACGCGAAAGGAGGTTATGGCCTATATGACCATTCCCACGTATGAAGAAGCCCGTGGTCTGCTGGACGTCGCGGATGAATATCTGGCCCTGGGCCAGCAGGCACGGGATGACTTTCCCCGTGACCAACATTATCGGACTGCTTTCAACACCCTCTTCCACTCCGCCCGTTACGCGGCGATGACCTTCGTGCACACCGAGGAGACCCGCTGGGGGCGCGTGCGCCGCCAACTGCCGTCTCCCTTCGACGCCCGCTTCCGCGATTTCATCGAGACCTTGCACATCGAGTGCGGCTATCGCGGCGAGTATCCCAGAGATACGGCCGGCGAATTCTATGCTCACTGGCGGCAGGCGGTCAGCCGGTTCATTGATGACCTGGAGCGCAGCGGTCAGGCGCAGGATGTGACACGGGTAAGTCAAAAGCCTGGGGAAAAGGATGGCTTGCTTGTGACCTTGCCTGGTGCGGGGTAGACGCAGAGGCACGGCACTCGGCATCCCTTTCTTGTGACACTCGTCACTTTACAACTGGGCGGGAAAGGGGTATGATAGAACAAGGGCGTTGGCCGCGCTGTGTAGCGTTTTGTGCGGAAGAAGGGCGGCATAGTCAGGGGTTATGTCGCCCAAAGTCCAGTCTGACAGCAACAAAATCGAAACGGGGAGACAGGTGAGTAGACAATGCTTGCGGCAGTTGCTTTTCTCAAACCCACAAGAATCAAAAGCGTTCGCTATAGGCTTGACCATATTGGACCAAGTTGTTAAGATGATAGTCGCTGCTTTCGTTCCTTATCAGACATCAATACCAATCGTAAACAACTGGCTGTATCTGGCTCATGAGCGTAATTTTCACGCTTGGATTGTAAGTGCATTCAATGTGCAATTTGTTAGCGTCTTTGACCTTGTGCAGTGGGGCTTGGTTATCCCCGTTCTCCTTTGTTCGATACTTTGCCACCGTTACTACATCACTACCAATCGCAAAAGTCTATGGGCAGACGTGGCTTTTCTAGGAGTATTTACTGGGGTTGCAAGTTGGGTATGTGACATGTCCTTTCGAGGGTACACCATTGACTTTATCAACTTGCCTGGTCTAGTGACCGCCGATCTCAAAGATATCTTGGTGACCGTTGGCGTCGCAGCCTTTGTCGTGGAGACATTGGATAACCCCAAACTATCCTGGCGTTGGACAGGTTGGCAAGAAGAAAAAGATGATTTGGTTCGATTAGTCACAAGCCTGTTCAGTTTCTCCATTCAAGAGCTACGCAAAACCCGTCAAGCAGTGATGAGTAGGTTCAGAAAGGCTGCCAGGCCTGAGTAACATCCAGAGGGCGGCCTAACCCGCGCATCTGCGAGCCGTTCGCTCGAGACCGTGTCATTATGCGGAGTTGTGCATAACGCGAGATGTACTTTTTGGGGGTAACACAATGGAAACGCAAACAGCCTTTCAGTCTTTAGCATACGAACAGACGGTAATCAGCATTATGCACAGACTGCCGCCTGAACGTGTCTCGCAACTCGTTGATTTTGCACAGTTTCTCGAGTTCCAGGCCACCAAAAGATACGACGATTGGCTGGCTGAAAGAGAAACCGAGAGCAAGGAAAAAACTCGTGCCAGCGAAGAAAAGTGGGACGAATTATTCGCCAAACCGGAAGCGAAGCGTGTCATGCGTGGAATGGCGCGCGAAGCACGTGAGGACTATTGTGCTGGACGAACAACTGATATAGCGATCACTGAAGACGGACGACTCGCACCAGCATGAAATCGCGAGCCACTCCCAAGTTCTGGAAATTGTATGCCCGTCTTCCGCGCGGTGTGCAACAACGCGCACGAAAGACCTATCAAATGTGGAAGGTGAACCCTCACCATCCGAGTTTGCATTTCAAGCGCGTAGACGACGAAGAACCGATCTATTCTGCGCGTGTGAGCGATGACTATCGGGTTCTCGGTTTTCTTGAAGGCGATACGGTAATTTGGTATTGGATTGGCAACCATGACGAATACGAACGTTTGTTGAAGTGAGGCCTGACGTGCGTTTGAAGCGGCTTATTGCTCAAGCCGAGATCGCCCGATGATAATGTGGCGAACAACACGCGCTCGGAACTTGTAAATGAACGATCAAGAACTGCCCCTGAACCAAATACTGCAAGGCGATTGCATCGAGGTGTTGAGCGCCTTGCCCGAAAAATCAATTGACCTGATCTTTGCCGATCCACCCTACAACCTTCAACTCCAACAGGCGCTGTGGCGACCCAACATGACCAGGGTTGATGCAGTCAATGACAAGTGGGATCAATTCAGCAGTTTCCAGGCTTATGACGAATTTAGCCGCCGGTGGTTGAGCGCTTGTCGTCGGGTATTGAAAGACACCGGCGCGATCTGGGTCATTGGCTCTTATCACAACATTTACCGCCTCGGTGCCATTATGCAAGACCTGGGGTATTGGTTTCTCAATGACGTGGTTTGGATCAAGACAAACCCCATGCCAAATTTCCGTGGCGTGCGCTTTACCAATGCTCACGAGACATTGATCTGGGCCAGCAAGGCTCAAGGGGCAAAATATACCTTTAACTATCATGCGATGAAAGCCCTCAACGACGGCAAGCAAATGCGCAGCGATTGGTTGTTGCCGATTTGCTCCGGCGCTGAACGCATCAAGGTCAATGGCAAAAAGGCGCACTCTACCCAAAAGCCGGAGGCGCTGCTTTATCGAGTGATCCTTTCCTCCAGCAACCCAGGCGACGTGGTGCTAGACCCCTTCTTCGGAAGCGGCACGACTGGGGCAGTGGCGAAAAAACTATACCGCCATTGGATTGGAATCGAGCGGGATGCCAGGTACATCGAGATTGCCCAAAAGCGCCTGGATAATATCGTCCCTGAATCGTTCGATGAACCGGCGTTTGACGTGCGGGACAAAAAACGCTTGCAGCCTCGTGTGCCATTTAGTAGTCTGTTGGAGAACGGCCTGCTCAAACCGGGCCAGGTGCTATTTTTCCGGCGCGACCGGGCCAATCGCGCTCGCGTCAAACCGGATGGTAACCTGGTGCTCGCTCTCGATGGTTTCGAAGGCTCGATCCACCAGGCCGGCAAACATCTCGTGGGCGGTAGTCCCTGCAATGGATGGGATCATTGGTATTTTGCAGAGAATGGTGAATTGTTTCCCATAGATGACCTGCGCCAGATCGCTAGAACACGGATCAGGAGGATTTGCGGATCAGATCGGATAATCCTGCCCATCCGCGTTCTTGAGGACACGGATTAGGAGCAAGATTTGGGAAAATAAAAAAATAGCCGTATCGTGTTTTATGAGCCGAGATCTCGCGAACATCTTGACAAAGGAGGAATATGCCAAAGGCAAAAGGAATGGTTGTCATTGACGAGGATCGCTGCAAGGGGTGTGGTCTGTGCGTGACCGTCTGCCCCGCGCACATCCTCCAACTGGCAGAGGGGCGCTTTAACGTCAAGGGATACCAGCCTGTCGAGGTGACAGACCCCGAGAAGTGTACTGGCTGCGCCATGTGCGCCGCCATCTGCCCCGATGTGGTTTTCACCGTGTATCGGCGGAAGCGCAAGTCCAAGCGGGCGCCCGCCTCTGCGTAGGAGGTATGAAAAAGAATGGCCAAAGAACTACTCGAAGGGAACGCAGCCATCGCTGAGGCTGCCATACGGGCTGGGGTTGAAGCCTTTTTCGGCTACCCCATCACGCCCCAGACGGAGGTGCTAGAGCACTTTTCCAGGCGACTGCCCGAGGAGGGGCGTGTCTTTTTGCAGGCCGAGAGCGAAGTCGCGTCCATCAACATGGTCTACGGCGCGGCCTGCGCCGGCGCGCGGGTGATGACCTCCTCCTCCAGCCCCGGCGTCAGCCTGATGCAGGAGGGCATCTCTTACATCGCCTGCTCCGAGGTGCCGGCGGTCATCACCAACATTATGCGCGGTGGGCCGGGCCTGGGCAACGTCCAACCCGCGCAAGGGGACTATTTCCAGGCGGTCAAATCCGCCGGCCACGGCGACTATCACATGATCGCCCTGGCCCCGGCCAGCGTGCAGGAGGCGATTGACCTGGTGGTGCTGGCCTTTGACCTGGCGGACAAGTACCGCACACTCGTCATCATCGTCGCCGACGGCTCCATCGGCCAGATGATGGAACCGGCGGAACTGCCGCCCATGCGCCCGGTGCGCCCGCCTGAAGAACGGGCCTCCTGGGCGCTCACTGGCGCCAAAGGACGGGAACACAATATTATCACCTCGCTCTACCTGGGCGCCGAAAAGATGGAGGCGGTCAACCTGCGCTTGCAGGCCAAACTGAAAAAGATCGCCGCAAACGAGGTGCGCTGGAAAGAGTACAGCACCGACGACGCCGACCTGCTGTTGGTGGCCTTTGGCACCATGGGCCGTGTCTGCCAAACAGTGGTGCGGGAGGCGCGGGCAAAAGGAATAAAGGTGGGACTGTTGCGGCCCATCACCCTCTGGCCCTTTCCCAGCGCCCGCATCGCCGAGTTGGCCGGGCAGATGCAAGGCATCCTGACGGTCGAGATGAACGCCGGGCAGATGGTCGAGGATGTGCGTCTGGCCGTCGAGGGTGCCTGCCCGGTGCAGTTCTACGGGCGGATGGGAGGCATCGTCCCCCTGCCCGACGATATTCTGCCCGAACTGGAGAAACTGGCCGCCGGTGTCTCGGGCGGGAAGGAGGTCGAATAATGGCAAGCGTTGATATTCCTGCGGATATGGAACTGGTCTACGGATACCCAAAGAGCCTGACCGAGGCCCACACCCATTACTGTCCCGGATGCACCCACGGTATTATCCATCGCCTCGTCGCTGAGGTGCTGGATGAACTGGACGTGCGGGAGCAAACCATCGGCATTGCCCCTGTGGGGTGCTCTGTGCTGGCCTACTACTACTTTAACGTAGACATGGCCGAGGCGGCCCACGGCCGGGCTCCGGCGATGGCCACCGGTCTCAAGCGCGTCAGCCCGGACAAGGTGGTCTTTACCTACCAGGGAGATGGCGACCTGGCCTCTATCGGCATAGCAGAGATCACGTATGCAGCCAATCGGGGAGATCTGTTTACTACCATCTTTGTCAACAACGCCATCTACGGCATGACCGGCGGACAGATGGCCCCCACGACGCTGCCCGGCCAGGTGACCACCTCGTCGCCGACAGGACGGGATGTGGTGACGGCAGGTTACCCGATCAGGATGGCCGAGTTACTGGGGGGACTTCCGGGCGCAGCCTACGTCACCCGCCAGGCGGTGCTGGACGTGCCGGGCATTCGGCGCACCAAGAGGGCGATCAAACTGGCCTTCCAGACCCAACTGGCCGGCCTGGGCTTTTCCATGGTTGAGATCATTTCCACCTGCAACACCAACTGGCACATGAGCGTCACACAGGCGATGGAGTGGGCCAAGAAGGAAATGGTGGCCTACTTCCCGTTGGGCGACACCAAGATGACCGACCAGGTACGAGCGCTAAAGGGAGGGAAATAACGATGCAGCAAGAGATCATCATTTCTGGCTTTGGCGGACAAGGGGCACTCTTCGCCGGACAGTTGTTGGCCTACGCCGCGATGGACAATGGCTACCACGTGACGTGGATCCCTTCCTACGGCCCCGAGATGCGCGGCGGCAAGGCCCGCTGCACCGTCGTCGTGGCCGACGAGGAGATCGGCGCACCGCGGGTGCGGCGGCCCAGCGCGGCCATCGTGCTCAACATCCCCTCGATGGAAGCGTTCGAGCCGGCGGTCAAGCCCGGCGGTGTGCTGGTGGTCAACAGTTCTCTCGTGCCGCAAAAGAGCGAGCGGGACGACATCCGCGTCTTTTACATTCCCGCCACCGACATGGCAATTGAACTGGGGAACACTCGCCTGGCGAATGTTATCTGTCTGAGTGCACTGGTGCAGGCCACCGGCGTCGTATCGTTGGATGCGGTAAAGCAGGCGCTAGACGATCACCTTCCGGAGCGGCATCGCAAACTGATAGGGCTGAATATGGAGGCCATGGACAAAGGCGCGGCGTTGGCCGGCGATTAGTCTGGCAAAAGTCACGAGGATAGATAATGAGGGTGCTCCAATGGCCCTAACCAACGCACAAGAACTAGAGGTATCTGCTCAATAAAGTGGGGCAATGTAGCCGAGGTTTCCATACCTCGCGGGCATAACGCGCTATGGAAAGCGCGGCTACGTTAAAAGTGCCCCAGAATATTGAGATGATACAACTAGAGTTTGAGTTTGAAGAGACGCACCCGCGCAGCCCAGGGCGAGGGCGGCGCATTGCCGTCATCGTGATGGGCATGATCGTGGCCGGGGTGGTCTTGAGCATCATCGGCCTGACCTTGACACGAGGCTCGTGGTGGTACACTTATGGGACCGATCAGGCCCTGGATCACGAAACCCGAGCGCGCGTCGAGACGATACGGGACGAGGTGGACGCCAGCGGCGCGTTTCCCGAGGTGGTGACGTGGCTGGACGGGGCATTGGATCCTGATGCCCATCCCACCGATGTACGCACCTGTCTCCTCACAGCGCAGGTGGCGCTGGAAGCGGCTGATGACCCCAGGTGGGCCGAGGCCCTGGGAGAGTTGCGGGCGGTCATCTAGATGATCCGCCCGGCTCCCCTCTGGGAAATGACCACTCCGTATCCCATGCTCACGTTGGAGTGGTCGTGGTGAGAAGGGCGTGTTGTGTCAGACTGGGAGAGCAGATTTGTCTAATGTGATGCTGACCTTTGCTGGTGATGAATCTGGTGACCCCAGTTTCAATTTCAGACGTGGTGCTTCGAGCCACTTTGTCTTTGCGATGATTGCGACTGCGGAGCCGGATGTTTTACGTGCTTGTCTAGACCAGGTCCGCCGTGAACGTGGTCTGCCTGCGTACTTTGAGTTCAGTTACCACGAACTCACAAGTACCAGGTTGCGTAAGTCGGTGTTTGAGGCACTCGACCAGGAGCAATTCTCCGCATGGGTTATCGTCGTGGACAAGCAGGTGTTACCGGACTACTTTCGTAGCAGGGGCGGACGGCAGTTCTACGCTTTCTTCGTCGGTGAACTGAATTGCACATTTACCAACTGTGATAAACAAAAACCCGCCCGGCTAGCCAAGCCCTCAGGCCTTGGCAGGCCGCCACAATCGGCGACCTTGTCACCGGGCGTCAAAAACCTCACGGTTTTCTGATTCAAGATTATTTATACAGCCTTTTGGTAATATTGTCAATGCACACCAAGATCGGTCTGGCATTGAGCGGTGGCGGGGCCAGGGGCATCGCTCACGTGGGCGTACTCAAGGTGCTGGAGGATGCCCAAATTCCCGTGCACGTGGTGGCCGGCACCAGCATGGGCGGGGTCATAGCCGCTATCTACGCCGCCGGCCGCTCGGCGGCCGAGATCGAGCAGTTGATCCGCTCTCTGCGCTTGCTCGACGTCGTCCAGCGCGACCGCACCGGACTGGGCCTGCTGGGCCAGGACAAGGTAGCTGCATACCTGCGCCAGGCACTGGGAGGCGACCTGACTTTTGACCAGTTGCAACTGGACCTGGCGCTCGTCGCGGTGGACCTGGAGACAGGCGAGGAAGTGATCATCCGCGAGGGATCGGTCGTCGAGGGGGTGCTGGCGACGACGGCGCTGCCCATCATCTTCCCGCCCCGGCGCTGGCGGGGTCGCCTGCTGGTAGATGGCGGTGTGCTCAATCCTGTCCCCTTCGACGTCGTGCGGCTGATGGGGGCCGACCGCGTCATCGCTGTCCATACCTTGCACGATCTCTCCGATGTGCTGGAGACTGAGCCTCTGCCTGGCGGGCGCGGGGCGGAGGCGATCATCCGCCTGTTGCTGCACCGCTCCCGCTGGACACCGCTGCTGAACATCAGCGAACGCAGTATGAGCATTATGAGCGACAAACTGGTCGAGCAACGTTTGCGGGAAACACCACCCGACCTGATGATAAAAGTCCCGCTCAAGGGCGTGGGTCTCTTTGATCTGGACCAGGTGGACGTGTGTCTGATAGCCGGTGAAGAGGCCGCTCGTCAACACCTGTCCGAGTTGATCGGGCTGCGCGACACGCCTCTGCCGAACCGCTGGACTCGTTGGTGGCGGTCGGTGACGCGCAAATCAGCGCTTGGGAGGTAGCCAAAGGTGTATCACACAATAGTTGTCCCACTGGATGGCTCGGAACTAGCCGAGGAGGTGCTGCCTCACGTTGCAGAGTTGATTCGCGGCCGGGACAGCCGGGTCTGCTTGCTCTCTGTCACTCCGATGATGAGAAGAATGGCGCGGCCCGTCGTGGGTTTGCATCCCAGCAGCGATGAGCGGCAGCGCGTCGAGCAAGAACTGGAAGGGTACCTGCAAAAGACGGCCGAGACGCTGAAAGCGGCCGCCGCCGAGGTGGAGGTGGCTGTGCGCTTTGGCCGGCCGGCCGACAAAGTGCTGGCCTTTGCCGACGATGTGGGCGCAGACCTGATCGCGATGACCACACACGGCCGCTCCGGTATCCGCGACTGGATCTTTGGCAGCGTGGCCGACCGGATACTGCGCGGCGCCACGTGCCCGGTGCTGCTGGTGCGAGCCGGTAGGGGCGCGGTCTCCGCGCCCAGGGGCGCGACCACTGCGCCCCTGCGACAAGCCCCGTATCAGCGCATCCTGGTGCCACTGGATGGCTCCGAACTGGCGGAGCAAGTGTTGCCCTATGTAAAAGCGCTCATCCGTTCCAGTCGCACCTTTCCCCCGGCGGAGGTCACACACATCTTCCTTCTCTCGGTTCTGACGACCGGGTTGGGAGACCGCACTGTGACGCTGTTGACCAGTTATCCGCCGGGGCTACAACTCTCCGCGACGGCGCTGAACTATGCAGAGGCCGAAATGCGGCGCTACCTGCGCAGCGTGGCGACGGTGTTACGCGATCACGGCGCGATAGTACACGTTAAAGTCCGGCAGGGCACGCCTGCCGGCGAGGTTTTAGATTATGCTGCTGAGGTCGAGGCAGACCTGATCAGCATGACCACTCATGGGCTTTCTGGACTGAGCCGCTGGATGTACGGGAATGTGGCGGGCAAGGTACTGCAAAGGGCGCACAGCCCCGTGCTTTTGGTCCGCCCTACGTCTGAGTGAGGAAAAATAATGTGACGGACGTTTCGCTTCAACGGGGGTAAGTATTCACGGGGATGGCCGCACGGCGGTTGAAACCGCGTGTAATGCCTGCAAAATCGGCCTTCGCCGATTATCCCAGTCGCCGCAGGGCGACTTGGCAGATGTTGCCGCGAATTCATTCGCCAGGCAGCAAACTCTCTAAACGGATACAGCGGGGGTTTCCCCGGTTGGAGAAATCACAAGGAGGAAAAGAATTATGGACATTGGCATACCAAGAGAGCGCAGGGACCTGGAGCGGCGGGTGGGGCTGACCCCTTATGGGGTGGATTTGCTCACCCGCGCCGGGCACACTTGCTACGTCGAGAAAGAGGCCGGGTTGGGAGCCGGCTTTACCGATTACCATTACGAGAAGGCTGGCGGGCGCATCGTCTATTCCGGCGAGGAGGTCTATGGCCGGGCTGACATGGTGCTCAAAGCGGTGCGGCCCATCTCGGAGGAACTGGATTGGCTGCGCGAGGGGCAGATTTTGGGCGGCTTCCTCCATCTGGCCGCCGCCCGCCGGGAGACGGTGCGCACGCTCCTGGAAAAAAAGATCACTGCCATCGCCTACGAGACCATCGAGGAGGACGACGGGACGTTGCCGGTACTGCGCACGATGAGTGAAGTGGCCGGGCGTATGGCCCCGCAACTGGCCGCCACCTTCCTGCAAAGTAACCACGGCGGCCGGGGAGTGCTGCTCAGCGGTGTGCCGGGCATCCCGCCGGCCAGAGTGGTGATCCTGGGGGCCGGGGTGTTGGGTATCAACGCTGCCCGTGCCTTTCTTGGGATGGGGGCCAACGTGTTCATCCTCGACCGTAACCTGGAAAAACTCTACCAGATAGATGAGCAGTTTCAAGGCCGTATCACCACGATGATCTCTTATCCCTTCAACGTCGCCCGCGTGGCCCGCTTCGCCGAGGTGCTCATCGGCGCTGTCCTGGTTCCGGGCGCTCGCGCCCCCATCATCGTCACCCGCGAGATGGTGCGCTCGATGAAAAAGGGAGCGGTCATCATGGACTTTAGCATTGACCAGGGCGGGTGCGTGGAGACCAGCCGCCTGACTACTCTGCGAGACCCCACCTTTACCGAGGAGGGGGTGGTCCATTTCTGCGTCCCCAACGTGCCCGGAGCGGTTCCCCGCACGGCGACCCACGCCTTTAACAACGCCGTTTGGTCTCGTCTCCGTCACGTCGCCGAGGTGGAATTGGAGCAGGCGTTGGAGGAGATGCCGGACCTGGCGCGCGGAGTCGCCACCAAAGATGGTGAAATCGTGAACAAAGCACTGGCCGCAGCCTACTATGCCGGAACGGGGGGTGAGTGATGGGTTGGATGGAGACCTACAAGAGCCGTGTCACCACCGCCGAGGAGGCCGTCAAAGCCATCAAGTCGGGCGACCGCATCTTTCTCACCGGCAATTGCAGCGTGCCGCAAAAGTTGATGGAGGCGTTAGTTGCCCGTGCTCCTGAACTGGAGAACGTCGAGGTTTGCCACGCCCTCACCATCGGGTCGAGCGATTACGTCGCGCCGGAGATGGAGGGTCACATCCGCGCCAATGCGCTCTTCATCGGCCCCAATGTGCGCAAGGCGGTTTGGGAAGGTCGGGTGGACTTTACGCCGGTGCTCCTCTCAGAGTTTACGCTGCTCTTCAAGCAGGGTATCCTGCCGCTGGATGTTACCTTTGCTCATCTTTCGCCGCCCGACGAGCACGGCTTTTGCTCCTACGGCATCGAGACCGGACTGACCAAGACGCCGGCCGAAGCGTCGAAAATCATCATTGCCGAGATCAACGAGAATATGCCCCGCTGCCTGGGCGATTCCTTCATCCACGTCAGCCACCTGGATTACATCGTGCCGGTGGACTATCCCCTGCTGGAACTGGCGATGACGGAGGGCGGCCTTTCGGACATGCACGTCAAGATCGGCCAGTACATCGCGGAACTGATCCCCGACGGGGCGACGATGCAGATGGGCATCGGTGCCATCCCCGACGCCGTGCTCAATTTCCTGGGCGACAAGCGTGATCTGGGGGTACACACCGAGTTGTTCTCGGACAGGGTGATTGATCTGGTGGAGGCCGGTGTGCTCACCAACAGACGCAAGACGTTGCACCCGGGCAAGATCAGTGCCGGCTTTATACTGGGCACAAAGCGGCTCTACGAGTGGGTACACGACAACCCGCTGATCGAACTGCACCGCACCGAGTACATCAACGATCCCTTCGTCATCGCCCAGAACTACCGGCAGGTGGCGATCAACTCGGCCATCGAGGTGGACCTGACGGGGCAGGTGTGCGCCGATTCCATCGGTCCCAAACTGTACAGCGGCGTGGGCGGGCAACTGGACTTTATCTACGGCGCGTCTCGCTCCGAGGGCGGCGTGCCCATCATCGCGCTGCCCGCCACGGCCAAGAGAGACACACTGAGCCGTATCGTGCCCATGCTCAAGCATGGCGCGGGGGTCGTCACCTCCCGCTATCACGTCCACTACGTGGTGACGGAGTACGGCGTGGCGGACCTCTACGGCAAGACCATCCGCCAGCGGGCACAGGCGCTGATCAACGTCGCCGCCCCCAAGTTCCGGGACGAACTGACGCGGGCGGCAAAAGAGTTGAACTATATTTGAGGTTGAGGTGAGGTTGAGAGTTGTAGCCGCGATTTCCAAATCGCGCACATTGTGCCACGCAAAGCGTCCTGCGCGATTATGAAAGCGCGGCTACAACTGTATCAGCGTTAGTCGGTGTCAGCAATTCCCGTTTTGTAGGCCACAATCTCACGATGTAACTACTC